>JBEKOA010000107.1:0-22972 GCA_049522255.1 Occallatibacter sp. | reverse complement strand
CGCGGACAACCCGGTACCCAGCCGCGCGTAAGGCGGCTGTCGCGGAAGCACGGATCGAGTCCCAGGCCAGGCTCAGTTGCGCATCGGAAGACATTTCGCTCGCGACCGCCTTTCGATAGTCGCCGAGATGCCCATCCGCATTCGCGAGCAGACGCTCGATCTCCTCCCGATCGGACCCGAGTTTCTCAAGCCACCGATTACTGGCCCAGTTTTCTAAGGACATCCTCGTCTCCGATCAGAAAGAGCTTGCTCTCGCCGAGCACCGTCTTGAGGAAGTTGCCGCGCAGCTTGCCTCTGAATTCACTCGCTGTATAGACCGTAGGGTTGATCTCGCGGTTCAGCGTTGTCTGTGCGTTTGCGATTCGGTCGACCACATCCGCAAAGTGCACCCCGCCCACAATCATCAAATCGACGTCGCTTTGCTGGCCCTCACGGGAACGCGCCACGGAGCCATAGACAAAAGCAAGGTCGATATTCGCGGCGAGAGGGCTGAGCGCAGTCAGGAGAATGTCGCGAATTCCGACCGTCTTCGCGACAATGGCCCGCATCTCGGCGAAGATGGGGCTGGCCTCGTTGGCGCTGAAGAGGGTCTGGGTTCCCAGAGTCTTTTTGGTTACCAGACCGGCGTCGACCAACTGGCGCAACTCCCGCTGAACGGGCCCTAATGTAATCCCCGTCATCCGGGCAAGTTGTCTTAAGTAGTAGGACTCGCCAACATGCCCAAACAGAACGGCCAACACGGCACCGCGCGTGCGCCCAAAGAGCGTGCTCGAAAGTGCGCTAGCTGTACCCATTCTGGAGTCAATCGTACCCGAAAAGGATACAGGAGGCAATGCCTAGGTGCATTCGGGGCGATTCCGGTCGCCGAGAAGATTCAATTCTCAGGGGCTGGGCTACAAATAATCAGGACGCAGCAGCCAGTAGGTCGAACAGCTCCTTGTGGCGTGAGTTCGGGTACCATCTGGACCTCTGCCGTAACAGCGCCGCCAGACTAAGTTTTTCAACGACATACAACGACGCGGGGACTGCCAAAATACCTGCAAGTCGTACAAGACATCCTCTATTGTGGGTCGCCACCCCCGCCGCCATCGAATCTTGTGGCCTTCTTGCTCCACCCGAACCGCTCCCGGTCGTGATTCCGCTTAGCACCCGTTGGAGGCAGTCAGTAGCCGAGGGCGAGCGCACCTGGCCCGACTACGAGCGCTGCGTAACCGGCGCGCCGCGAGCCCATGATGGTTCCGGCCCAGACCGCAGCAAGGCCGACTTTTTCTGGTGCTTGCAGGCTGCAAAACGAGGCTGGAGCGCCGAGGAAACGGCAGAAAAGCTACTGGAAGTGAGCGCCAAGGCCCAGGAGCGCGCACGGCTTCGTGATGAGGGTTATGCACTCGCGACCGCCCAGAATGCCGCAGTAGCAGCGGCGCGCGGCAGTCAGGCGGGCAGGGGGTAAATACTTGAACCGCTTTGGCCGGTCAAATGAGCTGAGTCGCTTAGAATGTAAGTTGTTGAGTCCCAAAGAGCTGAAGCATTGCAAACTGTTTGGGGACTGCTAAATTGCCCTATGCCCATTAATGCCGACAAGCCGCATCTATGGAAAGCCGATACGCGCGCTTCCGTTGACCAGTTCAATCAGTGGTTCATGCTTTTCGCACCGAAAGCATACCGCGATACCAGAAGAACTACGATTGATTCGGTGGAGCAGGGCCTGACCCTCACCGAGGATTTGACAAAGATCGATCCCGCCACCATCAAGGCCAATCCTGGCATTTTGCCCATGCTGCGTATGGCGATGTGTCCGCCGCTTGCACGCGACCGCTTGGTTGGCTTGGCGGATTCGAGCAGAAACTTCGTCGAGACGCTGGAAGCGGGTAAACTGCCTCCGCGCCTTTCAACAGAGCTTCTGGCCGAACACTTGGGGAAGATTTCGGGCGTGCTTTCCAAGTTGCTGGATACTGATATTTTCCCGTGGCTCGCGGAGAAGCGCAGGCCAACCGAGGAGGAGCGATATCGGTCCTCTACCATCGTGGCAGACCGTCTGTGCGGCGCAGTCGCGGACCCCATCGTGAGAAATGCCCAGGAGAAACGTCAGCTTGATTTATTGGAGCAGCGTCTTGTTGCCAAAGGCTATAAACTCAAGCCGCATCCTCCGGCGTCGCCGTTGCGAGAGATGGAGCCAGGCACATTCACGTTCCGCATGAATGTACTCGTAAAGTCACCGCAGGAGAACGGAAAGGCGGTACGCATCCCGGTGGATGCCGTCATTCAACCGCTGCATGCCCGAGTCCAACATCTTCCACTGCTCATCGAAGCCAAGTCCGCAGGGGACTTCACGAATGTCAACAAGCGCCGCAAGGAAGAGGCGACGAAGATGATTATGCTTCGAGCCACCTACGGGCAGGATGTTTCGTTTGTTCTGCTGCTTTGCGGTTATTTCGATGCCGCGTACCTCGGGTTTGAAGCAGCCGAAGGCATAGACTGGATTTGGGAACATCGTATCGATGAGATCGACCAGTTGGGGATCTAAAAACAAATGGGCACAGCCACACTGCACAGTATCGAGGAGACACGTCAGGTAGAGCAAAATCGCCTCGACACTCTCAAGTCGGCTGCGGAGCGAAACAAATGGGGACAGTTTGCCACGCCATTTGAACTCGCGCTGAGTCTCGCTCGGTATGCCGATAAAGCTTTGGGGGAGGTGCCGTTGCGCTTCCTCGACCCGGCCATTGGCACCGGCTCGTTTTTCTCAGCGCTGTCGGAGGCCGTTCCAGCGACATCCATCAAGGGCGCTACCGGCGTCGAGCTTGATCCCTTGTTTGTACAGGCGGCCAGGAATCTCTGGGGCAAGAATGGCCTTTCTATCATTGAAGGTGATTTCACCCAACAGAAGCCGCCCGCAAAGCGTTTCAATCTTGTCCTCACCAATCCCCCATATGTTCGTCATCATCATCTGGATTCCGACGCGAAAGAGCGCCTAAAGGCGCAGCTAGCGCACTCCTTGAACATGGAAATCAGCGGACTTGCGGGCCTGTACTGCTATTTTCTGCTGCTATGCCATGACTGGATGGAAGAGCAGGGGCTTGCGATTTGGCTCATCCCTTCGGAATTCATGGACGTGAATTACGGCGTCACCCTCCGCCGCTACCTTTCAGAGCGGGTGACGCTCTTGCATATTCACCGCTTTTGCCCCACGGACGTTCAGTTCACCGATGCTCTCGTATCTTCCGCCGTCGTCGTGTTTCGTAAATCTCCGCCGCCGAACGGACACCGCGTCCGATTTTCTTTTGCCGGTCCGATTGACAGCCCTACCAGCGAAGCACTGGTGCCTCTTGACGTGCTTCGACGTTCCCGCAAGTGGACGCAATTCCCCGCGCGCACCAATTTTGAAAACACGGACGAGCCGACACTGGGCGATCTTTTTGTCATCAAGCGCGGCCTTGCTACAGGATCGAACAACTTTTTCATCTTGAGTGATGAAGAAACAAATAACTGGCAGATCCCGCGCCAGTTCCTCAAATCGATACTCCCCGGTCCACGCTACCTGACGGCCGACATCATCGAGGCCCGAGCCGACGGAGCCCCGGCTGTGTCTCGCCAGCTTTATCTGTTGGATTGCAACGTGCCAGAAGAACAGATAAAAGCAAGCTGGCCGCGCTTTTATGAGTATCTTCAGAAAGGCCATGAAGAGAAGATCTCCGAAGCGTATCTTGCGAGCCACCGTGTACCCTGGTACTCCCAGGAGCAGCGCCCGCCCGCGCCGTTTCTCTGCACATATATGGGGCGCTCCGGCAATGGCAAGCATCCCTTCCGCTTCATCTGGAATCGCTCGGAAGCCACCGCGCATAACGTCTACCTGCTGCTCTATCCCAAGAGCCGGTTGCAAGCAGTTCTCAGCAGCCATCCAGAACTTGCTGCAAGAGTATTCGAGGCGCTTCAGAGCGTTACGCCCGGCCAATTCATCTCCGAGGGCCGCGTATACGGCGGAGGTCTGCACAAGGTCGAGCCCAAAGAGCTAGCGCAGATAACAGCCCGCGCCGTCCTCGAAAGCATCAACGGGCACTTTCACATTGAGCGCCAAGAAAAATTGTTTGCGTAGGGGGCAAGCTCCTCAATCGCGCCGGAAGTTGGATCATGCACGAATACAAAGAAATCATTGTCGCTCTCATCGCCGTATTCGGAGCTGTGATTCCATACTTGCTCCAGAGGAACAAGTATGGAATCTCAAACTTGCGGATCAAAAACGCGAGGCATACGGGACCTTCCTAGAAAACTTCACGGCGACAGCACTGGCTGTCATGCATGACGAGGATGTATCCGGAAAGGATGCAGACCGTGAGCGGATGTTAGCAAGAGATAAGTTGCTGCTCTATGCCAGCGATGAAGTCATTAAGGCGTATGACGCTTGGATCCGGTATTCAGATGAGGAAAAACAAGACCTAGAGAAGGAAGGCGACTTACTCAGCCTCGTCTTTCTAGCGATTCGCAAGGACCTCTTGGGAACTACCAAGCTCACCAAAGACGATCTCGCTAACTTGAACCCCTTCAACCGAGGGTGATGTTTCCCGGGACCCTAGAGACGCTCAAGACTTTAGATTGGGCCGACAGCCTCGGAGTCAGCAACCTCCGGTTAAGCCGCTGTCACGGCGAGCGCTTTCCGACCCGACGAAATCGGCTTCGCTTTTTCTTCTCTGCGCGTTAGAATAAATTATCTCCAGGTTTTGCGTAAACCCTGCATCAAGAGGATCGTGCACAAAACTGTAGCCGAAGTGTGACGACTAGCCATGGACAAGCACGCCGAGCAGTTCGTAGAGACCTTCGTCAAAGAGCTCGAAGAGGAGAACGTTGCAATCTTTGCGGGTGCGGGATTGTCGGTGGCAGCCGGTTACGTTGATTGGAAAAAACTCCTACAGCCCATCGCGCAGGAACTGGAGCTGGATATCGACCAGGAACATGACCTGATCTCGATAGCGCAGTACCACCTCAACGAAAAGCAGAACCGGAGCGGACTTAATCGCGCGCTGATCGATCAATTGTCGCCGGGCCATGTTCCCACGGAAAATCATCGCATCCTTGCCAGACTCCCCATCAAGGTCTACTGGACTACGAACTACGACAAACTCGTTGAGGAGTCCCTCAGGGCCGCAGGAAAGGTTCCAGATGTTAAATACACCCTTGACCACTTAAAGCTGACGAAGCCGAGGCGCGATGCCATCGTCTACAAAATGCACGGCGATATCGACCACCCTGACGATGCCGTACTCACCAAAGACGACTACGAGCGTTATCAAGCGACGCGCGGCCAATATGTGACCGCTCTGAGCGGCGATTTGGTGGCCAAAATGTTTTTGTTTTTGGGGTTCAGTTTCACCGACCCTAATCTCGATTACATTCTGAGCCGCGTCCGCATCAGCCTGCACGGCAAGCCGCGTGATCATTACTGTATTTTCAAAAAATGCCAGCGATCCGGTTTTGTCAGTGACGATGCATTCAAATACGCGGAAATCAAGCAGCACCTCGCTATCAATGACCTTAAGCGGTTTGGCGTGCAAACCCTGCTTGTCGATGAATACAGCGACATCACTGCGATTTTGAAGCAGATCGAGAATCGTTACCAGCGAAAGACAGTCCTCATTTCCGGAAGCGCGCATGAGTACGGAAGCTGGGAAGCGGACAAAGCCGAGGCGTTCGTCCGCGGCCTCAGCCATGCACTGATTAAGAACGACAACCGCGTCGTCTCAGGTTTTGGTCTTGGAGTAGGCAGTCAGGTGATCACTGGCATCCTGGAAGAGCTATATCAACATCAGGGAAAGCGTCTCCATGATCAGCTCATCCTGCGGCCGTTCCCGCAAGGCGCGGATGCGCAGAAACAATGGGAGGCGTACCGGCAAGAGATGATTGCTCACGCAGGCATCGCCGTCTTCGTCTTCGGCAACAAATTGCAAGCCGGAAGCGTAGTCTCGGCGAATGGAGTTCGCCGGGAATTCGAGATCGCAAAAGAAAACGGACTGTTGCTAATCCCCATCGGCGCAACTGGCTACATGGCTCAGGAATTGTGGAAGGACATTATTGACAATTTCGACGCCTTTTACCCCAAGCATCCGGAATTGAAGCCGCTTTTTGAAATCTTGGATGACGCGTCAGACAGCAAACGCCTCATCGACACTGTGATCCAAATTATCAACAAGGCGAAGGGCAGGTGACTATGGCGCGCAGAGTGTTTTTTAGTTTCCATTACGACGACATCATGAATGCCAACATCGTCCGCAATTCCGGGCAGTTCAAGCCAACTTCCGAGACGGGATTCTACGACAAATCTCTGTGGGAGGAGGCGGAAACCAAAGGAAAAGCAGCGTTACAGAAGCTCATTGATGCGGGACTGAAGAATACCAGCGTTACCTGTTTCCTGATCGGCGAAAAGACACACGAACGTCCGTGGTGCAAATACGAACTGGCCAAGAGCATCGAAGACGGAAAAGGAATTCTTGGAATTCTTCTGCCTAATCAGACTAAGCACGGGCCGAAGTGGATCAGCAATTACGGCAAAGTCTACAACTGGAATCACGACAGGTTTGCCGACTGGGTTGAGCAAGCCGCCAAAGATGCAGGCAGGTAGAGACAAGAGAGAGCAAGATGGCAAAGCGCGTATTCTTCACTTTTCACTATCAGGATGTTATCGACTTCAGGGCAAACGTTGTCAGAAACCATTGGATGACGAAACCCGACCGCGAAGAGGCAGGCTTCTACGATGCTTCCATCTGGGAGAATGCCAAGAAGCAAGGTGATATCGCGC
This sequence comes from Occallatibacter sp., assembly GCA_049522255.1. GTDB lineage: Bacteria > Acidobacteriota > Terriglobia > Terriglobales > Acidobacteriaceae > Telmatobacter. The sequence goes on along the minus strand of JBEKOA010000107.1, from coordinate 16,188 downwards.
TGAAGCGCCTTATCAACGGCGGTTTGGAGAATACCTCTAATACCTGTGTACTGATAGGCTCAAACACTTATGCGCGTCCCTGGGTGAGATATGAAATCCTCAAAAGCTTCAGGCGGGGCAATCACCTGTTTGGCGTCCATATCAATTCGATAAAGGGAAAGGACGGGTTGACCAAAGTTTCTGGCCCGAACCCTCTTGAGTATGTGGGCGTGACCTTTTCAGCGGACGGAGCGACAGCTACATTATGGGAGAAGACCGCAAATACATGGGTTGAATACGACAAGATCGACGGCTCTTCTTCCTACTCGTTCCAGGTGAGCCAGGAGTATCGTGGAAAGGGATACAACCTTGGCAACTGGTATTCCGTTTACGACTGGAACACCAACGACGGATTCACGAATTTCGCAACATGGGTGAAGTAAGCAGAAGGGACTTGCAGATTGCCATATCTCAGAATTTCAGAAGCCAAGGCCGCCGGCCAGGCCGCACGGTCCTATGTGAGCAAGAGCGCCTCTCAAATACTCATCGAGGATTCGGCTCGCTTTTCGGAGACCGACAGCTACGATGTTTTTCTTTCTCATTCCTACCAAGACGCCGATACTATTTACGGCGTCAAGAAGATCATCGAGTCCCTCGGCCTCAGCGTCTACGTAGACTGGATTGACGACGCCGGGCTGGATCGCAGCAAGGTCACTACGAAAACCGCGCAGGTGCTCAAACAAAGGATGAAAGTGTCCTCCTGCCTCGTTTATGTCCACTCATCGAACGCTACGCATTCGGTGTGGATGCCTTGGGAACTCGGCTATTTTGACGGTATCAGGACTGGCTATGTGTGGATTCTTCCGCTGGTGGCACAGGATGATTCCGAATTCAAAGGCCAGGAATATCTTGGTCTCTATCCTCCGGTTGAGAAGCTCACAAGTTTAGCCCAGCGGTTGAATCTCGGCTTCGCAAAGGTGGGCTCACAGCGAAGTGACATTCCTCTGTCAAAAGCCGCCAAAGGAACTGCAATATATTACACGGGCAAATAGGCGGCATCCATTTGGGCGACTGCGGTTCGCGACCCGAGCAGTTCTGGGTTACTGATCAAGCAACCGGGTCGCCCAGTTTTCTAATTGGATGACCAATCGTGAAATAGTCGTTATAGAAATCACTGGCCCCGGTTATCGCCAAGATCATCTTGTTAAAGCGAATCCGGAGCAGTTTGATATCACGGATCAAGTCTACATAGCCATCGGGATCGATTTCATTTCCGTGGCCCGCATCGTTCCGACGCTTCCATGCGTTTTTCTCTCGTTCTCCTAGATTGAGATTCAGAACCTTCAGAAGCCTGTCGGTTGTCACTCCGAGCGGTGGCTTATTGAAATCGCCGAGCTTATTTCGAAGGATTTTTAGGGTCTCCTCACCTTCTGTTAGTCTCTCGATCCCCTCTTCTACCGTGCTTTTCAGGGCCGCCCAAGAGTCGTCCTTAAGCAGCTTTGTTTTAATGGCAGACTTGTTTGCCGCCAGGTACGATGCTTGCAATGACTCGATTGCTGCTCCGAAGTGAACCGCCGCGATGTGCGGCGTTGCGCACGCCGCATGCCAATACGCCCAGCATAAGGAACCAAACTTAAGGGAGTCATATGTCTTGTAAAGCGACGACACAATTCGGACAAGAAGAGGAGGATCGATCTCGAACATATATTTAAACCCCATCCTCGGTGATCACCTTAAATCCGGCCACTTGTGGTCACTTCAAAACCGGCCACTCTGGATGGCCTGAGACGTGATTGTTTTACCTTGCTGCGAGGTACATTTGCAAGGTGCAGTTTCAGTCGTTACAGTTATGGCCGGTGTTCAAGCCTTGGGATGCGTGGTAAGGTTGTAGTCGCTCCTCCGGGGTCGCGCCTTGCGGAGTGATCCAGGGCCGATGACACGGGGCTGGCTCCGAAGAAATCGGTAATCGAGACCCTCTGCGGTTGGGCCTGACAGGCTCGCCTTGCAGAGGGTTTCGTGTCTTCAACGAGATTTCTAGGGTGAGGCTCCGGCGTCGAGGCTTCTGGATCCCGAGTCGCGATGCCGCCGGGCGCTTTTGCCCGGCATCTGTATTGCTTTGGCTTTTTCACTGGGCATCTCCCACACCGCTGGTTTTGGTGCGCCAACTGCGCGGGCCGCACTTGAGCACGTGTCCGTGATGCAGTAGCCGGTCGAGCATGGCGGTCACGGCTGCACTGTCGCCAAGCAACTTGCCCCAGTCGTCTACTGGTCGATTGGACGTGAGAAGTGTACTTGCTCGTTCGTAGCGGCGCATGATGATTTCCAGCAGTTCCTCGGCTGCGGTCAGCGGCAGCTTTCGCATTCCAAGGTCGTCGATGATCAACAAGGGCACAGTGGTGAGCAGTTCCATGTGTTCCTTTCGTTTGCCGTCAAGCGTGGCGTCGGCCAGTTCTTCCAGCAGGGCGTGGGCTTCGCGATAGAGAACACGATAATTTTGTTGGATAACAGCGTGCCCGATGGCCTGCCCGATATGGCTTTTGCCGCTTCCAGGTGGACCGAGGAACAAGGCATCTTCACGCCGACCCACCCAGCCTGCGGTAGCCAGATCGAAGATGAGTTTCTGATTCATCTTGGGGTTGAACTGGAAGTCGAAATTGTCGAGGCGCTTGTCGGTATCGCGGAACTGCGCTTGTTTATGGCGTCTCTCCAGAAGCCGCTTGCTGCGGCAGACAAGCTCATCAGATACCAGTGTGGAGATCAGGTCGATGGGCGCCATGTTCTCCGATTGTGCTTGCAAAAGCCGGGTTTCCATCACCGCGGCCATGCCGCTCAGGCGTAGTTGCACCAGGCAGCGATTGAGTTCGATCATGTTCATGGTTGGGATTCCTCGAAGTTCATGCGTTGTTGGATCACGTCGCGATACTGGCTCAGTTCGCGGATGAGGGGATCGATTTGCTTCAGGCTCAGAGGGGCCTGCTGGCTGCGCTCCAGATAGCGGCGGATGAATCGATACTCGCTTACGCCTAGCTCCAGCGCCGCTGCGCAGGCTTGATCGCAAGCAGCGTTGCCGTACTTCTTGGCAAGCGAGAACATGCCCTGAATGCGGCGGGTTCCGAGTTCGCCCTGGCGAGCGTGGATGGCATCGCAGACCACGCCGATGTTGGCTCCAGCCTTGTGGGCTCGTGCCAGCAGTTGCAGCAACTGCGGTGGCGTACGACGCGGGCGATCCTCATCGCGGATGCGATGACCGCCAGCCTTGCCGCTCAAATGCTCACGCAACAACTGGCCGGTGCGGAGATCGAGCAGGCGCACGTACATCGCGTCCCACTGCACTTGGACCTGACGGCCGATCCAGCCCGGTGGTGCGCCATAGTAAGCCGCATCCACCTCGACACATCCATCCAGATGAACGGTACGTTCGCCATACTGGTAGTAGCGAAACGGCTCCAGCGGTAGTGCTTGCAGAAACGGTTTCTCTTCGGCGAACATCGCCGCCACCTGCCGCTTGGTCCGCCCGTGGATGCGCTTGTCGGCCCAACGCTCTTCCCAGTGGTCCAGGTACGCCTGAGCCTCTTCCAGGCTCTCGAACTTCTTGCCCTTCAACGGCGTCATCTGCGCATGGTTGACGCCACTTTCGACTTTTCCTTTTCGATCTGGATCGCGCACTTTGCACGGTAACGCCGTCACACCATAGTGCGCCAGAACGTCGCGATACAGTGGATTCAAGCGGGGATCGTAGAAGTCTGGAGACAACACGCCCTCGCGAAGGTTGTCCAGAACCACGACTCGCGGCGAACCGCCAAGACGGCGAAAAGCCTTCTCGTGCAGTTCGGCCCATACTCGTGAACTCGATTTGAAGACCAGCAGACGAACACATTTCCGACTGCACCCCAGCGTCAGTACGAACAGCCGCGTGCGCCGATACTTGCCGCTATCTGGGTCGCGCACCATAGGGCCGGTGCCGTAATCAACCTGGCCCTCTTCACCGAGTTTGGTCTCGATGATCACCCGCGCTTCGGGCGATGAGGATCCGCGCAGTCTCTGCACGAAGCGCCGCACACTCTGATAACCGCCCGTGAACCCGTGACCATCAACCAGATCCTGAAAGATGCCCATCGCGTTGCGGCCCCGCGATAGCTCCTGTTCGATCAGTTCGCGATAGGGCTCACTGCTGCTGGCCGTGCGCTGGTCGTTCTGCGCCAGTTCTGCCCCTGAAGGCAAAAAGCCGGTGATCACTGAAGTGGCCGCTTTTGAGTTGTTGGCTGGTTCGCCGGTGCCGGTGGTCACTTCTATGGCCGGTTTTGAACCGTCCGAGCCGGTGATCACCAAAGTGGCCGGTTTTGGAAGGGATTTTGGTCCCCAGCTTCCTGGCGAACGCACCACGATCCCTGCTGACCTCAGGTAATCGCCCGCCGTCTCGCGACGAACCGCCGTCGCCTCCTCGATTCGCCGCAGGGACCAGCCCAAACGTCCCAGCGCGATCACCTGTTCCCGCTTCTCTCTGCTCAAGACATTACCCATGCCAACAGAGGCTAATTGCCTCCGTCAGTGCGTATGTCTCAGCCCCTCAGAGTGGCCGGTTTTGAAGTGATCATAAGTGGCCGCTTTTGGGTGATCACCAAGGACCCCATGGGAGCTGGCGGAAGTGCACCATGCTCGAAGGCTTTGCCCCCTAACGCATAAGCACTGACCGCTTCGAACGACAGCAAGTTCCAGTCTTCATCAAATGACGATGATCCGAGCCGTACCAGATACACACCCAGAGCGAACGAGACGCAGTCCAGGAGTTTCTTCCTGAATTCTTTTGAGGGACTGCCCTCAAAGAGAATGAAGCCAGGCCTTGTGATTTGCTTGGCCTGGTTTGGCTTGCAGGTAGCCAGATAGATTTGCTGTCCATCCACTGCGAATCGTACACAGTTTCTGCTACTGTTGCCGCGATTGCTCGACGACTTTATATTTATTCCATCCACGCCATCGTGCAGCCGCCGGGTTTTTGTGTCGTCAGTTTTGTCTTCGCTGAAATGTGGCCACACAAACGAGTTGTTTACATTTGCTAGCCAGTCGATCACGCAGGTGACTTGTTTACCAGAGCTGCCAAAGCTCCCTTCCAAGGCCTGGATACGGGACACTTCCCGAAGTTCACCTTCCGCAGGATTAGAACTAAGGACCGTTGAATGGCTTTCTGGCTGCACTCCGTGGGCAATAACGGACCCCATCGCGCCGGAAAGAGTAACCGTGTCAAGGTTGTTTCTGACTGTGCCGAGAGGATGGTCCGGAATGTTGCTCCAGGCGTTTTGCTCAGCTTTTGTCTCCAGAACAAGTTCCAGCTTTTCATTGCGCTTGAGCACGAAAGACCGAATCGGAGCGCGGAGCGGCCCAATATCCGTGATGGTAGACTTCCCGTCATTTATTAGCTCCTCGAAACATTCCCATTCCCACTCGCACTCAAACATTTCCACTTCCCTTGATTAACTTCCGGCGGGTTTCTTGATATAAGCGTCCCGTGCGTCCAGTAGCCGCTTCCAGTCCGCCTTCAGCGTGTCGAGCGTTGGCCGCACATTGAGCGTTTCCATCGGCTGGGAGTGAGATCCGATATAGCGGCAGCAGTCCTCGAAAAGGGGGATAATTGCGGCAACGGCTGTCTGGAGGCCGGTGAAGTTAATGTTCGGCAGCCGCGTCATCATTACATTTGGCTGGTAACGCTTTGTCACTCCCTGGAGAAGTTCTTCCTCCACGATCACCTCGCAGATGTTCCTTATCAGTTCGTACGCCTTTTCAATAAGCGCCGCCTGCGTCTCACCTGTCGCCTTTTCCGCCGACTGGAGCAGGACGTTAATTCTGCTGCGCAGGCTGGAGAATGTGTCGGAACGGGGATGCGTCCCCTTACTTACAATGCCGATTTTTGCCCCGTCGCGCGCGACATCATAGTAGGCGCAGTCTTGCGTGCGCTTTTCAAAGCGCGCCAGCAGCTCCGTCGTAAACCAGATGTTATGCGTGAACACGATCACCTGCCGTGTGTCGCTCAGGGCTACGATGCGATTTACGACTTCCGTCATGCGCCGATAGTCCAGGCTATTGATTGGGTCGTCGAAGATGACGGGGGCAGGCGGCTTCAGCGAAGCTTCCGCAAGAAAGTCTGCAAGCGCAATGACCTTCTGCTCTCCCTCTGACAACACATCGCTCGGGCGGTGTGCGCTACCAGCTACAGCCTTCTTCCGCGTCACCTGTCCTTGCTTTCCGGGAAACTGCAACGTGACTGCCGGTGCCCGGAGAGACTTGCATTCCTCGTTGAAATGCCGCTCGAAATCCTTGTTGAGCATCTGCTCGCTCGCAACCTTCGAGGTATCTGTAAGCGAACGAAGAAGCGCCGGAAATTTCCGCTGCTGAATCTTGGCCTTATCAACCCATTTCGCCTGTTCCACAGATTTGTCGATTTGCGGAAGCAAGGCCGCAAGTTTGAGGCGCGATTCAATGTCGAGCAGCTTTGTCTGCCTCTCCTTGAGCGCCTCTTCCCGCTTGTCGCGGCGCTCTGTTAAGCCAGCGATGAGAGACCTATTGTGCGCATGGGCGCTGTCTAAAACCGCGAGCGCGGCAGTGCTTTCGTCCGCCTGTCCGCTCCACTCAACAGGCTTACGTGCCTCAACCGCATCACGCATATTCTTCCCGGCAACGACGAAAGCTTTCAGTATCGCCAACTGCTCCTGAGTGATGGCGCTCCCTTCACCCGCGAATTCGCCCAGGCGACGTTCGACATCGCCGAAGTCCACACTCTGCTGTAGCGCTCGCCGAACTGCTTCCAGCTCACGCATTGCACCATCCAGCCCGGCGCGCAAATCGTTGTTACAGAAGTCCCGGTATTTCCGGAGAAGATTGACCGCCTCGGGAGAAAGCGGCTGACGGCAATAGAGACACTCCTCTCCCTCTGTGGGATACGCTTCCTGGCCCTCTAGCGCGCGGAGGTATTGCTCGCCAGACCGGACGAACTCCCGCCATTCGTCCTGCAAAATGCCCGGTATCGGTAGGCCAGCAAAGGATTCCTGCGTGGCGCTTTCATACTCGCGCTCCGCCTTCTGTAGGTTGCCGAGCCCTTCGCCGTAGACAGTTATGTCGAACTTACCGATGGCCGAGAAAGATTTCTTCAAGGCTTCGATATGCTGATTTCCGGTCTCTGCCAGCTTCAACTGCGCAGCCGGATTGGTGGTGCGCAGCGCATCTATCTCCGTCTTGAGCGTTTCAATCTCCTGTTTTTCCGCATCCGTAACCACGGCCAGACCTTTTAACTGTCCGAGATCGGTCGCGGCTCCCATCGAGTCCACAAGCGGATAGATGCTGCTCTGACGGTCGAACTGTGCAAGGAATGGATTGGCCGTCTGAGTCTTCGACGTAATGTCATTGTCTAGGCGGGTGCGAACACCTTCGATCCCGCGCTGCACGAGCGGGAAGCGGGCCAATTCTCCCGGCGTGTAGATATAGTTCAGATCGCCGTCCACATGAAGCAGCGTTGCCCGCGAATCAAAGACATCGATTCGATTGAACGGAACAAGCCCCGCCTGATCCTTCCACTCCACCGACTGCTCAGCTTCCTGTCCCAGCTTGTATCCGATGTGCGCAGATGGAGGCTGCGCGGTGCTTTGAGCCTGGGACAGGTCGGGCAGAACCGTCTCGCTGGTTCGCACGGCTGCTGCATTCTTCAATACGCGGACGTATCCCGTCTTGCCGCAGGCATTCTCACCAAACACGATGGTGAGCTTTGGATTAAAGTCAATCTTCTGGCTCTCCGCCAGCGCGTTGACGTTTTTCAAGTCTCCGAGCTGCGTAAGAAGCAGGCCGGACCCGGCTACCAGGGAGGCCGGATCATCACTAAGCTGGACGACCGAAACGGGACCGCCCGGAGCCAGGGCCTTCTCCTTGAGGAACACCTGATAGATAGTGTCCACCTGACTATCCGTCAGTGCCTTACCTGCAACGATAATCTCGGACACCAATTGGCGCACCCAGCCGTCTTGCTGGTTTGCCCACCTTACCAACAAAGAACGCACCGTCACTGGTTGAGTTGCGGCGGGCGGCGCTCCACTTGCTCCGGCAGTTCCTTTTTCAGTCGATTTCATGTGTTCGGCTTCCTTCTGCGAACGCAACGTAACATTTTCAAACAGTTCGTCCGACAATTCCGCATCCCGCCAGTCAAGCTCTGCGCGTATCAAGGCTCGGGTCTCTGTTTGAATCTGGGAGGGCGTGTTCTGCACATATTCACGTGCTTGGACGGAATCGGGCAGCCCTCGCAGATACTTCAACGCATCAGCGGATGAATAGATACATTGTCGCTCTTTTTCCCAGTTGCTTGTAAGGCCAGTCCAAACACAGCCTGAAAGATGCGGCTTTTGTTTTAGCCAAGCTGACATGGATTCCCTGACGCTATCCGCGACCCCTTCTGAGAAAGTGCCGTCAGCAGCCGCCGTATGGATCAAATCGAGCCGAGGTGCTCCCTCTCGCACGCGCAGATTCTCTCGTACATGGGCCAGATCCTCCGAAGCAGCGACTGCCCAGAGAGTCTGTTGGGGCTGGCTGGAAGGGTGAATAACGAGCGTGAGACGATTGCGGCCCGAAATCCTTGCGAACTCGACGGGCAGGGACGGCCCGTCGCAATGCCAACGGGATCGCAGCCCAAGAACTCCAGGCGACGAGATGAGCGAACAGATGCTATTGAAACCGACCTTCGCGGCTTCAGAGGGTGGATGATCGCCATAAAGCACATCCTTGGTAAAGCGCATGATGAAGCCAGCCAACACATCAGCTGCCTGAATCCCAGGAGAGGTGCTTGAGTTGGCGAATACAAGCGTTGCTTGCTCTTCAAAATGGTAATCCGCAAAAGGCATCAGCGGCACCTCTGATGCCTTGGCTAGATCTTCCGTGGAGCGTTTGGCGCTGCGTACTATTTCGTCAAAATGCACTTGTTCATCATGGAATAGCGTCAGAGAGCCGATGCGTCGGCGGTGCAGTCGGTTCATTCGCGCGTAGATATTGGTAAAACAAGCCAGATTTGGAAGCATCCAGACAGACTGTGCGCGCTTACCGACATCCGGTACGGGCAAAAATCGACGCCGCGCAGCCTGATCGTCCGGAAGGAGCGCTTGAAACTCAGTTCTCGCGTCAACCACACTACGGTAAAGCGCTTCTGCGATTTCATCTTGTGGAGATCGTTTTGTTAGCCAACTTAGCAGCGCGTCAAAGACTTCAACCATGTTTGTTGTCGAATAGCGGTCGCAGGCTTTGACATACGCTTCAAACAGAGCCGGAGCGGCATAGGCATGGATGTATTCAGCCATTATATTTCGTACAAAGCGTGACTCTGGACTGAGATCGCACACCCCGACGTAAGGCAGGATCACCGTGTTGACCATATTCGCTGCAACCATGAAGCGTTTATCTACGACTTCAATGAGCAGTGGCAGTCGATTCCGCTCCAAATAATCGAGAAGGTCAACCATCAGCTCAGGCTTCTTGACAACCGATGCTGATTTAAGCTCAGCACCCTGAATCCGGTAACGCGTTTTCAAGTGTTCGATTTCAACACCGAGTGCCTTCTCGTCATCAACACCCAGGCTCGCAAGCGTAAACACTTGCTGCTGTCCGAAATCAAAGCGGGCACCGGGGTGCGCCAGATCGCCTGTGCTGCCGCTTTCGTCCAGATAATAGGTATTGATCACGAAATGATTATGAAGCACGTCAATGGCAATGAAAAGGCTGTAGGTTCCGCGTTTCTGGTACGCAAGAAAGACCGCAAATTGCTCGAAGCATATTCTTGGATCAATCTTTACGTTACCCAGACTCCGAGCCGTATATGAACTGGGCTTTCGCGATCAGCGAGGTGCCAGAGAGATTCGGTACGCGCTAGTCTGGCTTTCCGACGCGTCTTTGGCCGTGTGGTCACTCAGATAGGAAAGTAGATCTTCTTGGCGAGGCTGACCAAATGCCAGCCGGTATATCGCGAGCATCTGCTTTAGCCGCCGCAATTCCGCCACTTCATGACTCAGCGGAAGAATTGGGACCCGGCGCTCGACACTCCACCCGCCATCTGTTTCAAAGAGCCAGTAGGGGATGAGATCGTTCATCCCTGGCTTTCTATCTTTCGCCGCGCGCGCAAATAGCTCGTCCCAAAGATCAGTCCTGCCACCATCTTGGAGAGCTAAAAATCCGTATGCCTTTGCGAGATTGCGCCTGACAGCGTGCCCCTTGTAGCGATGAACGCGCCCCTCACGTTGCTCAAGATCGACCGGATTGGAAGGCAGGTTCCAGTGGTAAACGACATGGCAATAGGGATGGAAGTCCAGCCCTTCCTGCCCGACCGACGTTGTGGCCAGGACGAACGGCCTGAATGGCGAATTGAACGCTTGTCGTACGCTTCCCGAGCGAATGAGCGTTTTTCCGTCATCATCGCGGACATCACCGAACCGAACTGCGAACCGGCACCGAATGGAAAACTCGTTTCCCCGGATATGGCCATGTGGCGTTGCCTTCAGGTCATCCACTCGTAACGGCGAGGCACGCAATGAGAGTGCCTCGACCATCGCATCCGCAACCCCCACAACGATCTCTACTCCGGTTCTCTGAGTGAGTCCGGTGATTTCTTTCAAGACGTGCGCGTACTCATCAAGGACAGCCTGGAGGTTTCCGTCGATGCAGTAGCTCAACACGCGGCGCCAATAGGGCACGCGCTCGTCATCTGCTCGCAACAGCGCTGTCACCTCCGGCTGATTGAAAAGGGAGCGCAGGCCGTCGCCGATGCGGGAAGCGGCCGATAGCGCAAACGGGTCAACGTCGGGGAGGCCCTTGGAGATTCGCCGTATCGCTCGCAAAGCACATATGGCAGGTGAGCCGAGCGCGAAATCGGTCAAGACCTCTGACAGGTCGTCAGGCACTCTACCAAGCTTTATCTGGCCCTCAAAAACCTGTGTAAAGAGATCAATGTGCTGCCTAAATCCGCCTGCGGTGTCGCCATCATCGCCCGCCTGAATGCTCGCCCAGCCTTCTCCTTGACTCTTCAGCCACGACAATACTTCTTCTGCGTACTGCCTATCCAATAGCGCTAGAGTTGCCCAATACCAGCGCTGATCCGCAATACCGTCCTTTGGAGCGTCGGAAGGTGTGACAAACGACAGCTTCTCCTCAATCCGGTCGCGCACTTGCCCACGTATGTCCGAAACGTCAGTTGCCTGTGTCGCCCCGGAAGCAACAGCAAAAACAAGCGGGTCTACGAGACTGGCCAGCGTGGGACAGGGATACATCAATGCAAGAGCGGGCATTCCGGCAGGGCGATGATCTTCAGAGTCCATACGAAACTGCAGCAGTTGACGGCGCTTTTTGTGCATTTCCCGATACCTCGGCGGCCGCTCCTGTTCTTGCAACATGTGCCGCTCACATTCGTATGAGCAGATTGCCGCAATGGCATCGGGAACGACTTGCCAGCTCGAAAAGATCAGCGATTTGGTTGCGGGAATGTCCTGTGCGTACACGCCGCCAGGCTTGAGGTAGGGTAGGGCCGGGGGTAGCCAAAGCAATTGCCACTGGCCCGCGTCTACCGTTTTCGACATCAGTTGCCTGAGCCGCGCGTTGGCTGGATCGATAGCGCGATACCGCTGAATATTGACGTTGCGCAGAAGCTCACCATCGGCCTTCCGAAAGGCCGACAACAACTCCGCTGACGGCTCTGTGCAACGTTCGAGCAGTCGCCGCTTCAGCTCATAGCCGTCTCCCATCAGATTGACGAGGTAAGGGCTAGACTTCCAGTATTCAATTGTGTCCCCAGATTCCACCGCTTGCGCGACGCGATCAACGAACCGGGCCGTCCGCAGGTCCGCCGGCCCGAGTGTTGCGACTTCGGGCGGTTCCACCAGCATTGCATTATGCGACTCCGTCATGTCGATGCGCTCGGTGCGCGCGATGACCGAGCGCAAATGGTTCTCAAGGATGTCGCGCACTTCGATAGCCTGTGCCGAACTCTGATCATCTAGACCGTAGAGCGCCTGACGAAAACGGCGGAATTCCTCCTTGATTTCGGTGATACGGCTCTCATCACCATCGAACAGGAACCGCAGCGTATCCAGGAAATCCGTATAGTGATCATCATCTTTCTCATGGTCGAGCGATAGCATCCGGTACGGTGTGGCCGAAAGCAAGAGCACACGGACCTCGTGATGCCTGAAAAGCTGTTGCGCCAGCTCCGCTGCCTCGTTCGTACCGTTGAGCAAATCCTTGAAGCGCTGAAACTCGTCAAGGATGACGAGATCAGGCCGCAGTGCCTCAATGCATACATCGGCGAGTCGCCGCCGCAGCTCGCCGATGACCTCGTATCTCCGGCGCACGAGATCGCCACGCACTTTCTTCACTCTTCTGAAGTCGTGACACACTGCCAGGAGCTTGCCCAGAAATGCGCGGTCGGCTCCAATCTTCTTGCGAAATGCCACGGCCAAAGGCTCGTCGTACTTGAGTTCATATTCCCTGGCCCAACGTATCCACCGCTCGCGAGAAACAACTGTCGCCTGAAGGAGATTGAGGAGCGGTGTCGAGCGGATGCCAAAATGCCCGTGGAGCATTCGGTAGATGAGCGCCCTCTCTTCCACCTTGCCCCCGCGCGAACGGAGATCAAACGTTGTTCCAGGCGTGAAGCTGATAAAGTTGATCCCGTTTGCCTTCAGGCTTTGCAATTGCAAGGGCAATAGCGTGAGCCGCGTTGCGAACGACGATGTCTTTTGATCTGTGACGTTCAGTCGATTCAGATTCTGTTGCGCGATGGTTGCATTGGAGCAAATGTAAAGTACATCTATTCGCTTCTTACCTTTCGCCCGGAGCTGCTCCACTACTTTGGCGACAATGCCACGAGCAACGAGAGTTTTACCAAGACCTACCTCATCAGCGACGAGAAACCGGCGCGCAGGGTTTGAATCGCCGTACATACGATTGAAGACGTATTCGACCGTGCGGCGCTGGAAATCCTTCAGCCCTTTGAGTGACTCCTCTACATCGAGCGGCTTGGCGCTCATCGTTCGCCCTCCTGCAAGATAGAGTCGAACACCTGCCAAAGGTCCATGAATTCGGCTGGGATGATGTCGTGCCCTTCGGAAGTCTCATTGAGTTGCTTAACCAGGTTCCGCACGGAATCGAGACGACCCGGATTACGGCTGAAGGCCCGCGTCAATTCTTCGAGCAACGGCAGCCCGTCAAGACTGTCCCCGGCGTTCCATTTGCCTCCAGTTGCAGAGAGTAGGTCGCCAACGGAGGGTAGGTTATCCATGTCCTGTAGCAAGAGCAGCAGATAACGCAGGAAGCCTTCGCGGTTGGCAACAATGGTCCGCAGAACAGCCGCATCCCTCCCTTCGGGCATGTTGTCCACGGGTAGATTCAGAACGAAACAAACCGCATGGCTGCATAGGGCCGTCGTCAACTCGAACGCAACAAAGCCGGTAATTGAGGCCGTCGCGCATCTCGGAATCATCGCTTCGGCCGTTGTTGCGAGAGGAAACCCATCTATTGCGCGCTCCTTTGGCAGGGAGATCGGCCAGATGTGGATTGACTCAATCTGTTTGAGTTTGATATTGCGTTTCGCGAATATGCGCAAGTCCCAGGCGTCCTTGTCGGCAGGGCTACAAGACAGCCGGATTCCAGCCAGCATCAAGTCGGCACGGGCCGCGTCGATAATCTTCTCCGCTTGCTCTTCAATGGACAGCGGGGGCACCTCCTCAGGGGGCTCGAAATCGGTAAGATACTCGCCCAGGCCATCAACGCCCAAAAATGTATCAATGCCCCCAACGCGGCTGCGCTTCCCTGTAAGTTCGGCCAGGATCTCAACATTGGTTCCAGCAACCAAAGAGGCGTTTGTCGCGTTCGCGGAACCCATATAGAGAGTGGTGTCCCAACCGTCCTCTACGATGTATGCCTTCGCATGTAGTCCTCGTGTAAGTCGATCTCCCGCGATTGCGTCTTCAGCGTCGTCCGTTTCGGTGCCATCGTGCAGCACCTTGAGCGCGCCGAATCTCGCCAGTGAAGCCTTCGAGGCCCTCGCCAGCTCATCGGGCCGTGAAACGAGGACGACAGCCTCTTGTGTGCTTGCAGCAAGAGCGTGCAGTGCGGATGCAGTGACAAATGGAGAAATTACGGCCAACCTCTTCGACGCCTTCGGCGACCACGACTGCCCTTTGAGCCCAAGCGTATGAAACGCTAAGCCCTCAAACGCCCCCGGCAATTCAGTCCAGGTCGTCTGCCGCAGTTCATCCGCCAGCGCTTTGCAATTCTGGCGGATGCGAGCGCCTGGCTGAATGGGAGCAAGGTCCGGAAGAACTGCTACCAGATCGGCTAATGGCCTATTCTGGGCGACAGTGCGCTTGCCCGGCTTACCGTCTAGGCTCAGGCTCAAATCCCACGATCTGTCATTTGTCAGGTTTCGCGACAGCACCAGCAAGCGCAAAACCACATCGTCGGGGGCGTCGGAACGCTCGAAACGAAGCACCCATATTTTGGGGTGAAACACACCGCCCTGCGGAGCGGTGACTTCCACGACACAAGACTCCAGGAGTCCGTAGAGCACATGATCCTTGGCCGGAGCACTGATTCGCCCCTGCTGGCAGAAAATCGAGAGCCTGTCAGTTGTTCGCCGGAGTGCCTCAAGGAGGGCCACACCATCTTGCAGCATTGCATTGCGGTCATCGCTCGACCGCAGAGCCAGATTCAACGGCACGGACAACAAGGTTGTCAGATCGAGGGAGTAGGTCGTCGCCAGTCCCCCGCTAAAAATATAACCAGGCGGGGGGCGCAGCGAATTGACCAAGAGGCTACGGCTGTTGGGATCAAGCATTCATTCTCCGTCCAGTCCCTCTCGCAAATCCAGAATGAATCTCTTCACCGTAGACCAACGGTAATCCATGCGGGCTAGTCCCGCCCTGCCGTTCCACTGATCGAGAGCGCGAGAATTTGAGAATCGCGACCGTCCCACCTTGAGGCGCATTTCGCGGCTTTGAATCAAATTCTGGGCAGTCTTCTCATTCATGATTGAATTTCCACTCGCTCGAACCAACTCTACCCATCGCTTGCAGAATTCCAGTGTGTGCGGCGACACGGCTTGTTGATGGTTAAATGCCAGCGGCATGACCCAATCGAGTTCCCACTTATCGAGCCCCACGCGATCTAGCGATTCAAGCCATTGCTTGGCATCTTCCAGGCGAGCCTTGACGAGTTCCGCACTGGCCTTTTTCCTGGCGAGCATCAGGTTGTAGAGAATTGCCGCGCCATACATCACCTGCGAGAACAAGTGGGCATGGTGAAGCAAATCGCGCTGCTCCTGCGTGAAACGACTCAAAGAGGGGTGTTGCCACGGATAGTCAACGTCTGCCAAGGGCAAGGGGATGATCCGCGCGAACAGAGAATTAGGTTGGGTAGTAATAATCTGATCCTCGATAAACTGTGCCTCATCGCGGGTAAGACGAAGTGTAGCGGTTTGCGGGAAGCCTTTCGGCGGAGGAGGTATTCTAGGGTGCCAGGTGATAGACGACATGCCACCAATGGCATCCAAGCCTTCCCCACGACGCCGGGCCATATCAAGCGCCCGGTGTCGATTACTTCGCTTCTGATAGATGTCGTCAATCGCAGCCTGATACTGTTCTTGAGAGCCATTGAACCTCCGAATATTCCATTTACCCAGCCCTGCCCAATAGACCGAACTTGGCAACCTTCGCAAGTCCCCGCCAGCCCGCTTGCCAAATACACCCACCTTGTCATCGGATTCGGAGAGAGCCTTGACCAATTCCACTTCACGCTTGCGGGCTTGAGCAGCCAGCCCTGCGGAGGGACATCCCCCTGCCTCAAGCTCCTGATATATCCAGGGAACAAAGAGCATGTACCGCAAGCGAGTTTGTATGGTGCTTGTGCCGGGAAAGAATTCGTCGGCCAGCAGATCGCGTATGACCCCGACGCCTAGCTCATCTCGCGTGTCACGCTCGCGAAATAATGCCAGGATGCGGTTCATTCGTTCCCGATCCTCTGCGTCGTGATCCAGCCACGTCAGGGTGGCGCTCATTAGATCCCAATCCTCTCGACTTCGTCCAAACTCACGTCATTGTCGCGCCGGTCGTAAAGGCCCGTAGTGCGCGATGACTCGTGCGCAGCGATCTGTTGGGCAATTTCCAGCTTGCCGCCATTCTTCAGGTAGGCAGTAATACCCGT
>JBEKOA010000106.1:0-15773 GCA_049522255.1 Occallatibacter sp. | reverse complement strand
GGCATTCCTGCAGGGCTCGATCCTAACTCCGCCCAGTTCTTCACTCCGAGTTACACTTATCTCTCTCCGCTCGACGAACGCGGCGCTACGAACGATGTGCTGATGAATACTCCGTGTGTCTCACCGAGCGTGGAAAATCGCTGTGTGGGAAACCTCGCCCAGACTTGTCAGCAAGTCTCAAATGGAAACTTCTTCCGCACAACCCAGGATTGCGACTCATCATCAGCCGGCGGAAACTACGTTCAGATGTGTCAAAGGTCGACGGGCCAGTGTTGCACCCCGAGCCGTGGGACAACTTGCCAATGAAAAGCTTCGTAGTCGTTATGACAGCATGTCGCCTTTCCCTGTTCACGGCTTGAGAATCATTCTGAGTACGGCATTGGTTGATTCTTGCTCGCAGTTACCAACCCATTTGGCCCATCCGCCTAAGGATGACCGCGCTATAGCTATTCATGCGCTCGGGCCGTCGCTTCAGGGGAGCCGGTAGGATTGCGGCAAGTCGTGCCGCCTGTTCCCGGCCGATATTCCGCGCCGCGGTTCGGTCGTAGTTGCGGCACGCCGGTTCTGCACCATAGATCCCAGGACCCCATTCGACCACGTTGAGATAGATCTCCAGAATGCGCCGTTTGCCGAGGACAAACTCTGCCACCGGTACCAAGGTGGCCTCCGCGCCCTTGCGGAGGATCGAGCGGCCCGTTCCAAAGAAGAGGTTCTTTACCAGTTGCTGCGTAATCGTGGAAGCTCCGCGCGTGCGGCCGCCTTCCATATCTTCCTCGGCATCGATCTGGATCGCATGCCAATCGAATCCATGATGCTGGTAAAAGCGCGCGTCTTCAGCGGCGACAACAGCATGCTGCAGGTTGGGCGAAATCTCGCCGAGCGGAATGAAGTGGTAGCGTTCGTGATACGGGGCGTGGTGTATCCAGGCCTGCAAGCGGCGCTCGACATGCACCGCGGTGGTCGGCGGATCGATCCATCGCGCGGCTACAAGCGTAAGCGCGGCAAGCGACCAAAGAAGCGCCAAAACGATCACAAGCCATCGAGCAACGCTTCGCAGAGTGCTCTTCCGGCGCGAGGTCCTGGGGGGTAAGGTTGGGCTTGTCGTCACCCTTCAGAATAATCGCTTCGGCCGCGTTCTCGCTGATGCGCGAATGAACGCGGCAATGGCAATCTGCTTAAGCGAGAATGCATGCAACACCATGAGCCTCAAGGGCGTGTTGAAAATCCAATGAGAGTTCCCTGTCGGAGACGACCTGGTGGATCTCATCCAAGCCGGCCACGCGAATCAACGCATCGCGTCCAAACTTGGTGTGATCGGCCACGATGACCACCTTGCGCACCGCGTGGATCATGGCCCGCAGGGATTCGACGATCAGGCTGTTGGAGTCGCTGATGCCGGCCTCGGTGATGCCACGGATGCCCATGATCAGGATGTCCGCCGAGACGCTGTGCAGCATCTTTTCGCAGATGGGGCCGAGTTGTACGCCCAACCGCGGGTACAGATAGCCGCCGGTGAGGATGACCTCCGCCCGTTTGCTGTCCCAGAAGGTTTGAGCCACCGGGATGGAGTTGGTCACGATCTGGATGGGCCGTTCGCTCAGGCAGCGCGCGGCCTCGACGACCGTCGAGCCGCCGCCCAGGATCACGGTCTGGCCGTCTTCGACCAGTGCTGCGGCTGCTTTGCCTATGCGGATTTTCTCTTCATGGCAACTTCTGGAAAGACGGCTGAAGTCCATGATCTCGTCGCGGGTCTGCAACGAGATGGCCCCGCCATGAACCCTGCGCAGGACCGCCGTCCGCTCGAGTTCCATCAAATCCCGGCGAATGCTGGACTTCGAGGACTTGAACCGCGCGCAGAGTTCCTCAATGCTCACGAACTCCTGCCGCGCGAAAAGTTCCTGAACCTCCAGGATGCGTTGAGCTTGCTTCATGAAGGCGATCATACGTCGGAATTCAAAAAGATTCCAATTCTGCTATATTCTGAAGCATTGTGAATACTAGTGAATCTATTGTGCCAAGCAATTCGAGCAGCCCCGTCCAGACTCCAAGTCTGGCTCTGATTGAGTCGATTGTGCGACGCGCCGTGCATGAGTGCGCCGGGCAAAGTGCGCGTCCTTCCGCGGTGAGCAGCGATCCGCTCGAGCTATTCCATTCCCCCGCCGTGCTGGCGATCAAAAAAGAGATCGTGCGCATGGGCAGAAAGCTGTGGCAGCGGCAATATGTCGACGGCAATGGAGGGAATATCTCTGCACGAGTCTCAGAGGACTATGTAGTCTGCACACCCACACTGCTCAGCAAGGGCGACCTGCGAGTGGATGATCTCGCGCTGGTCGATCTCGAAAACCGGCGGATCTGCGGAACCCGTTCTCATACCAGCGAATTGCTGCTGCACCTTGAGATCTATAAAACCGTCCCGCAAGCCAAGGCGGTCATCCACTGCCATCCGCCGTATGCCACTGCCCATGCGGTCGCCGGAGTTGTTCCCATGGGCAATCTGGTTCCCGAGCAGGAGGTCTTTATCGGTCCGGTAGCGCTCTCGCCCTATGAGACGCCGGGCACGCAGGAGTTTGCGCGCACGGTTCGCCCACTGGCCAAGGACCACAACACCATCTTGCTGGCAAATCATGGCGTGGTCTGCTGGGCAGATACGGTCACCCACGCCGAGTGGTACTGCGAGATCATCGACACCTATTGCAAGACGATCATGATCGCTTCCCAACTGCGACCGGAGCTCAAGGAGATTTCTCCCGCCAAGATCGCCGACCTGGTGGCGATGAAGCAGAGACTTGGAATGAGCCTTCCGGACAAGCGGTATCCCAAAACCTCCGCGGCAGTGCCGGACAAGCTGGAAGCCGCCATCGATGGCTTTACCGGCGCTGCCTCTTCCGCGCAACTCCCAGTGAGCGGCAGCCTCGACGCAGCCGGAATGGATCTACTGGTGAGTCGCATTACGAATGAGATTGCAGTCTTCCTCGAAAAGAACAGATGACGCAGACGGCCAATTTCGTTGCCGCCGATCTAGGGGCATCCAGCGGGCGGATCATGCTCGGCCAGTGGGATGGCCGTGCATTTTCCGTGCGCGAGTTGCATCGCTTCGCCAATGGCGGGGTGCGCGCGGGCGACGGCTACTACTGGGACATCCTGAATATCTGGTCGCAGATCAAGGCGGGAATAACGAAGTATCATACCCTTTTCCCGCAGCCGCCCCAGGGCGTTGCCGCGGACGCATGGGGCGTGGACTTTGGTTTGTTGGATGCCGCCGGACGCCTGATCGGGAATCCCCGGCACTATCGCGATCCGAGAACTGCCGGCATCCCGCAACGTGCATTCAAGGCCGTTCCCGAGCGGGAGTGGTTCTCGGAAACCGGCGTCCATACCATGCCGATCAATACGTTGTTTCAGCTCTACAGCATGGTCCGCTCCCATGACCCTGCTCTGGTCACGGCCCAAACGCTGCTGACGATTCCCGACCTTTGCGCGTATTTTCTTTGCGGCGAAAGAACCGTGGAGTGGACCTTGGCGGCAACGACGCAGATGTACTCGCCGAAGCGGAACGACTGGGCGCGCGCGTTGTTGAGCGCTTTGGATCTGCCGGTTTCCATCCTGCCGCCGGTCACATCTCCGGGCAACATCCTGTCGCCGCTGCGCGCGGACGTAATCGAGGAATGCGGATTCGCACAGTCGTTTCCGGCGATTGCGGTCGGCTCGCACGATACGGCGAGCGCCGTGGCTGCCATCCCCAACATGGACGAAGAAAGCGTCTACATCTCCAGTGGCACCTGGAGCCTGATGGGCGTTGAAGCGGCGCAGCCGGATATCTCTGACGAGGCGATGCGGCTGGGCTTTACCAATGAAAGCGGCGCGAACGGAGCGGTCATGCTGCTCAAGAACATCACCGGGTTGTGGATCGTGCAGGAGTGCACGCGGCACTGGGCGAGCGAAGGCCGCAATATCGCATGGAACGAGTTGGCATCGGCTGCCGAAGCCGCAAAGGCCTTTCAGTTCTTCATCGATCCCGATGCGCCCGCATTTCAAGCGCAGTGCGATATGCCGCGCGCAATTCGTAAATACTGCGTGGCCAGCGGGCAGACCGCGCCAGAGACCATGGGCGAGATTGCGCGCTGCGCATTTGAGAGCCTCAGCATGAAGTACCGATCTGTTCTGGAGTCGCTGCGGAATCTGACCGGGCGCGGCCTCGACACGATCCGCGTAGTTGGCGGCGGAGGCCTGAACGCGCTATTGTGCCAGATGACGGCGGATGCATGCGGCTGCCAGGTGGTGAGCGGTCCGTCAGAGGCATCGGCTCTGGGCAATGTAATGTTGCAGGCAGTTGCGACCGGGCATTTACCCGACGTGCGCTCGGGGCGCGCGGCCCTTGCCGAATCGGTGCAATGTTCCATCTTCGATCCCCATCAATCTGATCGATGGGACGATGCGTATGCGCGCTTCCGCTTGCTGGAAGCGAACTGCAGTAACCGTGCCGCGGAGTAAATTAAGCGCGGAATCCGGATAGTGTGTGTGAAGGAGAAAGTCCATGGCAGCGTATGTCGTTCCCGAATTAGAGGCTCCAACTCCGGCGGCAGCCAACGAAGTTTTGCTCATCGCCAGCGGAGATCTTCGTCTGTCGGCCAATCAGACTTGTTGGCTCGCGCAATCGCAGATGGAAGCGAAACTGACCGAGGCTTTCAAGGCGGAAGGTTTCAATTTGCGCCGCGCGCATGCCTACGATCCGAAGCTCAAGCACGGCTTCATCGATCACCAGCGCATGGGCATGGATGTCTTCACGCACATCCCCCCGGATGCGCCGATTGTGGTCGCCGAAGCAGTGTGGCAATACAGCAACCATGTTCTTGCCGGCCTGCTCAGCCATCGCGGACCCATCCTCACCGTGGCCAACTGGTCGGGCGAGTGGCCGGGCCTGGTAGGCATGTTGAACCTCAACGGCTGCCTGTACAAGGCAGGCGTCAGGTTCAGCACGTTATGGAGCAAGGAATTCGACGACGAGGCCTTCCGCACCGGCCTGCGCCAATGGCTCACGGATCACCGCGTCGATCACGACCAGAGCCATGTGCGCGACTGCGTTCTGGGGGCGCTGCCAAAGGCCGAGCGGGAGCTGGGCCGTTCGCTGGCCAAGGTTCTCCAGGCGCGCAAGGCGATCATGGGCATCTTCGATGAAGGCTGCATGGGCATGTATAACGCCATCATCGAAGACTACCTGCTCAATCCGTTGGGAGTGTACAAGGAGCGGCTCAGCCAGTCCGCGCTGATCGCCGCCATGCGCGAAGTCTCCGATCCTGAAGCCCAGAAGATTCGCTCGTGGCTCGATGCGCGCGGACTCACCTTCAAGACCGGCCCAAACGAAGAGACGGACCTGACCGACGCGCAGATTCTCTTGCAGTGCAAGATGTATGTCGCCGCCATGCGCATCGCTGACAGCTTCGGCTGCGACGCCATCGGCATTCAGTATCAGCAGGGATTGAAGGACATGGCGCCGGCCTCAGACCTGGTCGAGGGCTTGCTCAATAATGTGGAGCGCCCGCCCGTTTTTTCTGCGGACGGCAGGGAGCTCTACGCGGGTCAGCCGCTGCCGCACTTCAATGAAGTGGATGAATGCGTCGGGCTCGACTCGATCGTCACCAACCGCGTGTGGAATGCGATGCAACTCGATCCGGCAACCACCTTGCACGACGTTCGCTGGGGCGAGCACTACAAGGGCCAGGGCATCGACGACTTCGTGTGGGTCTTTCAGATCTCGGGCGCCGTGCCGGCCTCGCACATTCTTGGCGGATACTCGAAGGCGGTCAGCGAGCGCCAGCCCCCGATGTATTTCCGTCTAGGCGGCGGCACGTTGAAAGGCGTCTGCAAGCCCGGCCCAGTCGTCTGGAGCCGCGTATTTGTGGAAGACGGCAAGGTGCATGTCGACATGGGCCGCGCCACAGCGATCGAGCTGCCGGAGGCAGAGACGGAGCGGCGCTGGCAGGCGACAACCCCGCAGTGGCCCATCATGCACGTGCTGCTCGATGGCGTCACGCAAGATCAGTTCATGGCACGTCATCACGCCAACCACGTGAATGTGGCCTATGCGCCAACGGCTGAGATTGCCGACCGGGCGCTGGCGGCAAAGGCCGCAATGTTTGCCGAGCTTGGCGTCCAGGTGCATTTTTGCGGCATTTGAAACAGGCTCTAATGGAAGCGGAAATCTTGATTTGGGAGCGCAAAAAGTGTCCAACAACCGGGTTATATCCCCGCCACGATGAGCAGAGGCGACGGAATAACTCGTTCAGGAACACAAAAAGTGTCAGGGCACGACTTTGGTCATGCCGTAAGTCGCCGGATAAACACGGGCTTCAGCCCCTGCGGTATGCGCAGGCCAGGAGGTTCCTATGAGCGCAACGACACATATGGCCACAGCGGTTCGGCAATTCAAGATGCTGATCGCCGGTGAATTTGTTGACAGCGAAACTATGCTTCCGGTCACCAATCCTGCAACGGAAGAGATAATCTCCGAGGTGCCTGCGGCAACCCCGGACCAAGTGAACGAAGCCGTCCTTGCCGCCGAGCGGGCACAGACCGAGTGGGCGCGACTACCTGCTATCCGACGCGCACAGCATCTGCGGGAGTTAGCTGCCTCTATTCGCGCGAAGAAGGCGCTTCTTGCGCATGTTATTTCCGAAGAGCAGGGCAAGATCCTGCCTCTTGCTGAAATTGAAGTCGACTTTTCCGCCGATTATCTCGACTACATGGCCGAGTTTGCCCGCCGCTACGAAGGTGAGATTATCCAGAGCGACCGTCCAGGTGAGAACATCCTGCTCTTCAAAGCTCCCATCGGCGTAGTCGCCGGCATTCTCCCGTGGAACTTTCCGTTTTTCCTGATCGTTCGCAAGATGGCACCCGCGCTCGTCACCGGCAACACGATCGTGATCAAGCCAAGCGGAGAAACACCCAACAACGCCTGCGAATTCGCAAAGATCGTGGCCGAGTCATCTCTGCCCAAGGGCGTCTTTAATCTGGTGACCGGCAAGGGTTCGGTGGTCGGTATGGCGCTCGCCGGCCATCCCAAAGTTGGAATGGTAAGCCTCACCGGAAGCGTCGACGCCGGCTCAGCAGTCATGCGCGCGGCCGCGCCCAACATCGCCAAAGTCTCTTTGGAACTCGGCGGCAAAGCGCCGGCCATCGTCATGGCGGATGCCGACCTCGATCTGGCGGTGAAGGCGATTCGCGACTCGCGCATCATCAACACTGGCCAGGTATGCAACTGCGCGGAACGCGTCTATGTGCATGAGTCCATCGCCGATGAATTTGCTGAGCGCATGACTGGCGCGATGCGAAAGACGGTCTCCGGCGATCCCTTCACGGCGGGGGTGGAGATGGGGCCGCTCGTGAGCCAGGCGCAGTTGAACAGTGTCGACGCGGCCGTCCGGCGCGCCGTGGCGGATGGCGCCGAGGTGACAACAGGCGGCCAGCGCGGTCAATGCGATGACGGCGCGCGCGGTTACTACTGCCAGCCCACGGTGCTGACGCACTGCCGCCAGCAAATGGACATCATGCGCCAGGAGATCTTCGGGCCGGTGCTGCCGATTGCCACATTCAACGATCTCGACGAAGCCATCGACCTAGCCAACGACTGCGAGTACGGCCTCACGTCTTCGATCTTTACTCGCAGCCTAGACGCGGCCATGCGCGCCGCCAACGAGTTGAAGTTCGGCGAGACCTACGTCAACCGCGAGCACTTCGAGGCCATGCAGGGCTTCCATGCCGGATGGCGCAAGTCGGGCATTGGCGGCGCCGACGGACGCCATGGGCTCGAAGAGTTCCTGCAAACCCACGTGGTCTACATGAATCACAACAGAAATGCAAAATAGATGTCTTCCCTGCTTCTGTATGGAGGAAAATGCTAACGCCCGCACCTGACACGCAGAAGCAAGCGGGGAACCGAGCGCGGCTCGTTCCGATTGGAATGGGCCTGCCCTTTGTTCTGGTCACGTCGTTGTTTTTTCTTTGGGGCGTGCCGAACAACCTGAACGACGTGCTCATCCGGCAGTTCATGAAGTCGTTTGCCATCTCGCGCTTTCAGGCGGGGCTGGTGCAGTCGGCGTTCTATCTGGGCTACTTTATGCTGGCCGCGCCGGCCGCGCTGCTGATGCGCAAGTACGGCTACAAAGTGGGCATCCTCGCCGGGCTATGTCTATTAGGAACAGGGACTCTGCTCTTCTGGCCCGCGGCCATCGTGGCCCGCTATTCCTTTTTCCTGTTTGCCCTGTTTGTCATCGCCAGCGGGCTCGCGTTTCTTGAGACCGCCGCAAATCCTTTCATCGCGCAACTGGGAGACGGCACAGGCGGCGCGCGTCGGCTCAATTTCTCCCAGGCATTCAATCCTCTCGGCTCGATCCTCGGCGTTTTGATTGGGACCATATTCATCTTTTCCGGCGTAGAGCTGAACGATCGGCAGACCGCGGCGATGAAAGCGGCGCACACATACGATGCCTATCTTCGCCACGAAACGATGCGCGTGGTGGATCCTTATCTAGTACTCGGCGCCGTCGCGCTTCTTCTCGCATTCCTGATCTGGCGAACAAAGTTTCCAGTGGTCGCCGGCGAAGAGAGCACATCACAGAGCAACCACGGCCATTACCGCGATCTGCTGCGCTATCCGCACTTTCTCCTCGCCATTCTGGCGCAGTTTATGTACGTCGGCGCGCAGGTGGGCACATGGAGCTATTTCATCCAATACGTGCAGGACTCGACCCATCAGCCTGAGAAAGTGGCGGGCTATTTTCTCACCGGAACGCTGGCCGCCTTCGGTGTAGGCCGCTTTTCCTCTTCCGCGCTGATGAAGTACGTAAGGCCCGGCCGCTTGATGGGAGTCTACAGCGTTATCAATGTCGCCCTGCTTGCCGTTGGCGTTCTTCATCCTGGATGGGCAGGCCTGTGGGCAATCTTTGCGACCAGCTTCTTTATGTCCGTAATGTACCCGACGATCTTCGTGCTGGGGATCGAAGGATTGGGAAAGAATACCAAGATCGGCGGATCGCTCATCGTGATGGCAATTGTCGGCGGCGCAGTACTCACGCCGGCCATGGGGCTGCTATCGCAGTTCACGCATAGCATCGCGCAGGCGTACACAGTTCCGCTGGCCTGCTATTTCTTTGTTGCGTTTTATGCTTTTGTCGGCTGCAAGATCGGGCAAGAGAACAACGCGAGCCCGATTGAGGAAAACCGTTAACGGCAGCGAAGGGTCGCGCGGAGTATTCTCATTGCGACGAAGATGGGGGGAGAAAACAGGATTCGATCATGCGCGCATCCCTTTTTATTACGTGCTATAACGACACGCTCTTCCCCGAGACGGGCCGTGCGGTCGTGCGCCTGCTCGAACGACTGGGCGTTGAGCTTGAGTTTCATCCTCAACAAACCTGCTGCGGCCAGATGCACGCCAACACCGGCTTCCGTGCAGAGGCCTTCTCCCAAGCCAAGCGCTTCGTTGGTCTCTATCGCGACGCCGAGACGGTCGTCATTCCTTCGTCGTCCTGCATGGCTATGATTCGCGACCAGTATCCAGGCTTGTTTGAAGAACTGGGCAACGAGGCGCTGCGCCGGGAGTTCACGGCCCTGCTGCCCAGGATCTACGAGCTCAGCGAGTTCCTCATCGACCGGCTGGGCGTCGAAGACGTGGGCGCATACTTTCCCCACCGAGTGACCTATCACGCCAGTTGCCACAGCCTGCGCGGCCTTCATGTGGGCGACCGGCCCATACGGTTGTTGAGTAAGGTCCGCGGACTCGAACTGATTCCGCTTGAGAATATGGACCGCTGCTGCGGCTTCGGCGGCACATTTTCCATCAAGAACTCCGAAGTTTCATCGGCCATGCTCGCCGCCAAGATGCAAGACGTGCTCTCGACCCGCGCCGAGTATTGCACCGCCCTCGATAACAGTTGCCTGATGCACATGGGTGGAGCGATGCACCGGCAATATGCTGCCATGCGCACGATTCACCTGGCCCAGATTCTGTCATCCACAGAGGGCTCGCCAGCAGAGGGGGTCGCATGAGCGAGGCCTTCACACCGCACCCGATTCTCGATCCGCGCCTCGCGCCTCCTTTTCCCACGGCCGCGCTACACGTGCTGCGCAATCCGCAACTGCGCAAAAACGTATCGCATGCGACGGATGTAATCCAAACCAAACGCGCCCGCCTTGTTGCCGAAAAAACAGATTGGCAGCAATTGCGGACAGCGGCCGCGGCCATTCGCAATCAGGTTCTCGAAAACCTGGCCGGCTATCTCGAAGAATTTGAGGCCCGCTGCACCGCTGCCGGAGGAACGGTCCACTGGGCTTCAGACGCAGCCGAGGCCCGCGCGATCATTCTTGACCTGTTGCACCAGGAGCATGCCAGCGAGGTCATCAAGATCAAGACCATGACCTCCGCCGAGATTCAATTGAATCCAGCGCTCGAGGCCGCCGGCATTCGTGCCTATGAGACCGATCTTGCCGAGATCATTCTGCAATTAGGCGACGAAGAGCCTTCGCATATCGTCGTGCCCGCCTTGCATTTGAACCGCAGCCAGGTGCGCGAGATCTTTGCCCGTACCATGGGACTTGAAAGTCTGACAGATGATCCGAAGGCGCTGACCGCCGCGGCGCGGAACTACCTTCGCCAGAAGTTTCTCACCATTCCTACCGCGATTAGCGGAGCCAACTTTCTCATCGCCCAAACCGGCTCGATGGCGGTCGTCGAGTCCGAGGGCAACGGCCGCATGTGCCTCACGCTGCCCCGCGCCTTGATCACTTTAGCCGGCATCGAAAAGGTGCTGCCGCGCTTCGCCGATCTTGAAGTCATGCTCCAGTTGCTTGCGCGTTCAGCCACCGGCGAGCGCATGAGCCCCTACACCTCGCTGTGGACCGGCGTCACGCCCGGCGACGGGCCCGAGCGCTTTCACGTGGTTCTGCTCGACAATGGCCGCTCGTCGATTCTGTCGCGGCCCACCGAGCGGCAAACTCTGAGGTGCATCCGCTGCGCCGCCTGCCTCAATACATGCCCAGTCTATCGGCAGACCGGCGGTCACGCCTACGGATCGGTCTATCCAGGACCGATCGGCGCCATTCTCACTCCGCAATTGATGCATATGGAGTACGCGCAATCGCTGCCCTTTGCCTCATCGCTCTGCGGCGCATGTTATGAAGTTTGTCCGGTCAAGATCGACATTCCCAAAGTGCTGCTCGAATTGCGCTCTCAAGTGGTCAATCAGGAGCGCGTGCAAGCCGCCCGCTTCGGCGATCCCATGTTCATAGGGATGAAAGCGGCCAGCACAGTTTTTGCCAGCGCTCGCCGCTTTCGCACCGCTCAATGGCTGGGCCGCATTGCCCTGCGTGTATTCACCGGCAAAGACGGATGGATTCACAGCCTCCCCGGTCTCGGCGCGAAGTGGACACAGACGCGCGATCTGCGCGGCCTGCCTGATCAGAGCTTCCGCCGATGGTGGGCGGCGCGCGGCAAGGGGGAACGATGAGCACGCCCATTGCTTCACGGCAACTCATCCTCGACCGCATCCGCGCCGCCACGCAAAATCAGCGGCAAGGCGCACCGGTTCATGCCGGCCTGTCCCGGAACTACATCCGCCGCGGCACGCTCGGTGCCGAAGACCGGCTGCGGCTGATGATCGAGCGGCTGCGCGAGTACGATGCCGAAGTGGTGGAGTGCGCGCCGGATGAAGTGCCCGCGACAATTGCCGCGCAGCTTGCCTTGAGCGGCCGCCGCGTATTCGTTGCGCCCGTGGGACTGCCTGCCGAATGGCTTGCTGCTGGATTTGACTGGAAGCTCGACCGGAACCTTGCGATCACAGAAATCGAGCAGGCACAAGGCGTCGTGACGAAAGCATTTTGCGGCGTCGCCGATTCGGGAACCATCGTGCTGCATCACGCTGAAGGCGAGGGCAGGCGGGTGCTGACGCTGTTGCCCGACTGGCACCTTTGCATCCTCAACGCCAGCCAGGTGGTGGAGACGCTGCCCGAGTACTTCGATCGCTCCCCGTTACCGCCAAATCTGGCCACCTACATCTCCGGCCCAAGCGCCACAGCCGACATTGAGATGACCCGGATCAAGGGGGTTCATGGGCCACGCTTTCTCAACGTCATCCTGGTGCGCGACGAAAGTTGAATTCGTCAGACCATTGAAGTCTCGCTTGCGCGCTCGGCCAGGCGTTCAGCCACCCGGTCCTGATTACGCAGGCGCGCGGCGTCCACCAGCATCTTTCCCGCCCAGCGGTATACGTTGAACTGAACCATCAGAGCGCGCATCGATTTCATGCGATCCCGCTGCTCGTCCTCGGCCATCGTCAGCGCCGCGGCCAGCGCCGAGCAGCTGCCTTCCAGGTCGTAGGGATTCACAATCAGAGCTTCCGTCAACTCCCGCGCGGCCCCGGTGAACTCGCTCAGTACCAGCACTCCCTTCAAATCTGTGCGCGCCGCCACAAACTCCTTGGCCACCAGATTCATGCCATCGTGCAAGCTGCTCACGTAGCAAAGATCCGCCGCTCGATAGAAACGGAAGACCTCCGGAGGCTCGTGGTGAGAGCGAAGCATGATGATGGGCTTGTAGTCCGATCTTCCAAAACGTAAATTGATGCGCTCGGCCAGCCGTTCCACCGTTTCGTTCAGTTCCCTGTACCGTTCGATCTTGGTGCGGCTGGGCGCGGCCAGTTGCGCGAAGCTGAAGCGGCCGCGAAACTCTGGATGCCGCTCCAATAACAACTCCACTGCCTCCAGGCGCTCCTCAACGCCCTTTGTGTAGTCCAGGCGGTCCACGCCGATGCCCAGCAGAGCGTTCGGCTTCAATCCAAGCTCTTGGCACACTTGCGCGCGGCACTCCTCGACGCTCGCCGCTTCCGTCACCCAGCGCACCGGCCATTCAAGCGCGATCGGATACGGACGAACCAGTGTCTTGTGGCCTCGCATCATGACGGCGCTTTGCTCCTGGTCGCGGCGCGTCTCCAGGTACCGGTCAACTGAATCCAGAAAATTGTTGCAGTGCAGTTGCGTGTGAAATCCGAGAATGCTGCTTCCCAACATGCCTTCCAGCAGTTCGTTGCGCCAGGGACAGATACCCATCCGCTCGGCGTTGGGCCAGGGAATGTGCCAGAAGACAATCACGGTGGCAGCAGGCAGGCGCTTGCGTATCATTGCGGGCGCCAGAGCGAAGTGATAATCCTGCACCAGGATGACTGGATCCTTCGAGTCCACCTCGCTGCACACCGCGTCGGCGAATTTCTGGTTGACGGCGCGGTACTGTCTCCAGTCCTCGGCGCGAAAGATTGGCCGCGCGTGCGCAATGTGGCAGAGCGGCCACAGGCCTTCGTTTGAAAAGCCATAGTAGTAGCCCTGTTGCTCTTTCTCTGAGAGCCACACACGGCGGATGTGATACGACTCTTCATCGGGAGGCACGCGAACATGATCGTCTCTGTCTACTGTTTCGCGATCTGCGCTGCCGCTGCCGTGCGCAACCCATACCCCGGAACAGGCGCGCATGATGGGTTCCAGAGCCGTGACCAGTCCACTTGCCGGATGTTGAACTTCGATCTCGCCATCGGCGGTGCGCTCGTGGACGTATGGCTCGCGGTTAGCCAGAATAACGATCTTCTCTCCATGCAAGTGCCGGTTCAAAGTCTGTTTCAGCCGCTCGGCCGTCCACAGTCCAGGAGCGTCTTCTCGCTCATTGGCCATTTGCCCAACCAGTTCGCGCATGTCTCGCAATATCGGTTGAAACTCACGGCTCTGCTTGCCTCTTCCGCGCAGCAGGTTGCGCACTTCCAGGCTCCAGTCGGAGCGTGCCCGTCTTGCCACGATCAAAGGGATGCCGAAGGCCGTAATTGCAAGCAGACCAAAGACAACAATCAGAAAGGTCTGCGCCGCTGTTTCTCGGCGTTCGATATAGCTGAGGTCACTCACCAGAATCGCGAATCCCAGATCCTGCCCCTGAGACGAGATGGGCATCGCACTCACAAGCACACCGCCAGTCGGCAGAGTTGCGACGGTGCTCCAGTCATGAAAACTCTGATTTGATCTGCCGGCCATCGTATCGGCGGCACGCACGCGGGAGCCCACGGCAGAGCAACTGAATTCGGAAGGAAACCCCGGAGTGCTCGATCGCGTGCTCAAGTCGGCGCCGCAAGCCGCGGCTCCCATCACGCGTTCGTCCCGCGCCAGGGCTGCCAACTGATTCTGAAGATTTGCCTGGTCGTCCCATGCAACCGCCAGCAGTTGAGTTGCATTGGTCAGCACCACCTGGGCGCGCGATCGCAAGTCGCGTTCAAACCATTCGTGCACCGTCGTTTGAACCACGCCCGATACTGCCCATGTTAGAAGCGCCAGGCCCACGATCAGGGCGAGGATGAACCGCGCCACACGTGTCATACCCTATTGAAACATCAATTCAATAAGTCAGGGTGGTCAAAATGCGACTTCGAGATCGGGGCTCAATCGGAAAAGGTCGGTCCTCCGCGCTTATCTATCTCAACATTGAGGTTATCTTCTGCCGTCTTCCCCCGCTTTGGTTCCGAACCTCCGTCATCAACGCTGTCATCATGAAACGTCCCCAACAACACTGTCATCCTGAGCGAGTGAAAATGATTCTGGAAAATACTGATTCAACTGAACATAACTCCATAGATTCTTGCCGTGTAGGAACTGTGCAGGGAAATTGTGCAATTTCAGTCGATTTGGCTGCTACAGGTCCCTTGGGCATGAGGAGCCGGGTGCGTCGCCCCTTCTTCCGAAGGTGAATCTGGGCCAATACGCGATGTCGGTTCCTGCTGTTCATACTGCTAACAATAAATGATCGCAGCGGTGGACGGGCAGCCGTCCGGGCATGACGCTGCACCTCCCCATTGATCTGCGCGAAGCAGTCACCGAAGAGTCTCGCGTAAAGGGCGATCTGGCCAGGATCGTCCTTTTTGCTTTAAGCCATGTTGAGCGGGAAAAAGTTGAAGTCATGCAGACCCGCAAGGCCGGGATGGACCTTTCCAATCCTCAACTCCTCCACGTCGGCGCTGAAGCCCGGCTCAAGCTCAAAGATTGGGCCGAATCCGAAGGCGTCAGCGTCAACGCGATCGTGGTCAGCGTCCTAGAAGAGTTCTTCAAGCGGCTCAAGAAAAGCAAGGCGCTCAGGGAAGAGTTGCGGCTGGAGATTCGTGCACACCGGGGATTCATGCCGAGCTGAATTGCGCCATTTGTTTACTGGACCAGCTCGTCAAACAATGAAATGGCTTCCACTTGGCACCAAATTAAATGCGCATTTCGATCAGTTTGGGCGTGGGAATGCGGTATGGCGCTGTTAGCGCAAACCCACGACTGAGCGGAAGCCGTTCGGCGGAGCCTTGCCGACTTGAGGGACTAATTGCTGGGTGACATAGTTAAACTGCAAAATGAAATTGACTTAGATCAATTCCGCGTTGACTCAATCAATGGTGATTGTGCTAGGCTGCAAGCTACCGAGAGCAACCTTGTACGACTTGGAGCGGACGCGCACGATACTCTCGCGCCACCTCGCGGAAGGCGCGATTGAACACGGGAACGTCATGCTTGATGCGAAACCGGATGTCGGCATCCTGGTCAAAGGCGCGTTCACGAGCCGCGCTGATATCGGTCGTTTTGAGCGAAACCGTTTTATAGCGGTCGGCCTTCGGCATCTTCATGCGGCAATACCACATCCGGTGCCCCACGTCGCCGCGCCGGAAGAGAATCAGGCCGGGTTTCAGTTCCTCTTTCTCGGTAAGAAACGCCATGTT
>JBEKOA010000105.1:0-28119 GCA_049522255.1 Occallatibacter sp. | reverse complement strand
CATCAACGCCATGCAAAAAGAGGGTTCAAAAGGCTCCTTGCGCGGAAAGTTCAAACGCGCAGGGTGGGACGACGGATACCTCTACAGGCTATTGGAGCTATTTTGAAATGCGATCGCCCTGGTCCCCAGTCTTAATTGAATCGTCAAACAGCCATGTTGGGACTTAGGATTGGACTTAGGGACGTTTCTGAAGTTTGCATTTGAACGAATGAAAGATGGAGGATTCGCATGGCGAAAGTGACATTGGTCTTTGCGGTTCTTTTAGTTGCTCTGGGCCTGGTTGGTTTTCTGGGCACCGGAAGCGTTCATTACACAGCGCTGATTCCCACCTGGATCGGCCTTGCGCTGGGCATTGGCGGAGTGTTGGCTATCAGTCCCAGTGAGAGCCGGCGCAAACTTTTCATGCACATCAACGTGACGATCGGGGTGGTGGGAACTCTGGGAACCATCGCTGAGATTATTCGCAGCGTCGTCTCGCAAAAGGAAGTGGACGCGACCGCACTAGCCGCGAAGACGGCGCTGGCCTGGCTACTGCTCATTTATGTGCTCCTCTGCGTGCGTTCTTTCACGGCAGCGCGGCGTTCGGGGAAGGTTTAACGCGTGGGGACAATGCGTCCTGGCGGGATGGATATGAGCAGGCGCGCCGAGCGCTCGCCGCACGGACGCGCGGCGCGTGCGGGCCAGTCTGATCTGCCAAAGCGCAAGCCGGACCTGAAGAAGCTGTGGCCGCAGATCAAGTCTCTGGTCGCCCCGCGCATGGGTCTGCTCATCGCCGGAATGGCGTTGATGGTCGTCAACCGGGTGGCTCTGCTGGTGATGCCCTATATATCCAAGCCGCTCATGGATAAAGTGCTCAATCAAGATCACCCGCATCCAGAGAAATTGCCGGGAATCATCGCGGTGGTTTTCACTGCCATGGTGGTGCAGGCGATTACCTCCTTCGCGTTGACCCAGCTGCTCTCAAAGGCCGGACAGAGGCTGATCGCCGAAATGCGCCGCCAGGTCCAGCGCCATGTCGGCCTGCTTTCGGTCGCCTATTACGACGAAAACCGGACTGGAACGCTGGTTGCCCGCATCATGACCGACGTTGAAGGCGTGCGTAACCTGGTCGGTACGGGGCTGGTGGAGTTTGTCGGCGGGCTCTTCACGGCAATTCTAGCCTTTGTGTGGCTGCTGCACCTCAGCGCGCCGGTGACTTTGACGGCCTTCGCTGTGATGGGCGCATTCGTCTTCGTCCTGCAATACGCCTTCAGGGTAATCCGTCCCATCTTCCGCGAACGGGGCAAGATCAACGCCGAAGTCACCGGCCGGCTCACGGAATCTCTGGGCGGCGTGCGCGTGATCAAGGGCTATCACGCCGAAGATCGCGAAGCAGATGTCTTTGCCGC
The DNA here is from genome assembly GCA_049522255.1 of Occallatibacter sp. Lineage (GTDB taxonomy): Bacteria > Acidobacteriota > Terriglobia > Terriglobales > Acidobacteriaceae > Telmatobacter. The sequence continues at coordinate 26,731 of JBEKOA010000105.1, read as the reverse complement.
GGGCGTTGGCCGCCTGCTGGACAACGTGATGAAGTCACTGACCATGACCAGCGCTCTCTCGGCCACAGCAACCACCGCCGTGGGCCTGCTTACTGCAATTGTGATGAGCATGGGCGGACATTTGATCGTGGAACACCGCTGGACCTTTGGCGACTATCTCAGCTACAACATGTTTCTGGTCTTCATGACCGCGCCGATCTTTCAAATTGTGGCCATCGGTACGCAGTTGACCGAAGCCTTTGCAGGCCTCGACCGTACCAACGAACTGATGGCCGAGCTTGAAGAGAACAAGAGCCCAGACCGCAAGCTCAAGATGCCGCCCATTCACGGCGCAGTGCGCTTCGAGGATGTGGAGTTCGCCTACGACCCGGAGAAGCCGGTGCTGCACGGCATCACATTCGAAGCGGCTCCTGGAACTGTGACCGCGCTGGTAGGCTCATCAGGGTCGGGCAAGTCCACGGTGATCAGCCTGCTCTGCGCCTTCCACACTCCATCCAAGGGCCGCGTGCTGGTGGACGGCCTGGACCTTGCGCAGGTTGACCTGAATACCTATCGTTCGCAGTTGGGCGTGGTGCTGCAGGATTCGTTTCTCTTCGACGGCACGATTCGCGAGAATATCCTGTTTTCGCGCCCCGATGCCACCGAGGAGCAGTTTCTCTTTGCCTGCCGCACGGCCCGCGTGGACGAGTTTGCCGAGCGCTTTCCGGACGCTTATGACACGATTGTCGGCGAACGGGGCGTGAAGCTCTCAGGCGGGCAACGGCAGCGTCTCTCGATTGCTCGCGCGCTGCTGGCCGAGCCGCGGATTCTGATTTTAGACGAGGCAACCAGCTCGCTCGATTCCGAGTCCGAGGCGATGATCCAGGCCGGGCTGAATCAATTGATGCAGGGGCGGACAACGTTTGTAATCGCCCACCGACTGTCAACCATTCGCCGCGCCGATCAGATCTTGGTGGTTGAAGAGGGGCGCATCGTCGAGCGGGGCAACCACGCACAGTTGTTCGCACTCGGCGGCCGCTACTACGACCTCTATACGCGCCAGCACGGACTCGAACAGAACCTCTTCCTCGCGCCGGGCGAGGGAGGCGATGCCGATGAAGTCAGCGCGTGAGGCGCCACGTCATTTCTTCGCAACAGGTTTTGACATCATCGGGTGACGATGAAAGGCCCTGAGATCTTCACTCCATCGCTGCCGGCAAAGGCCGCCTGAGCGATAGTCGGCACGTCCCAGGCTGGCGACGCGAGTTCGGGCATGGGCTTTGCACGGAAGAGCTTTTTGCATTGGTGTGCCGTCCATCGGGCCCAGGCCTTCGACTTTTTGCGCCGGGCGCTATCGGTCGAGATCCCAGTGCCCGCATACATCTGCCGGTAGAGCTTGGATAGAAACATGAATGCCACCCTGGAAGTCAAGGTTGGACAGCAGGCTGATCTCTTCCAGATATCGCCCCAGTTATAGAACCTGTCCCAGACCTTTTGCGTGCGTCCCCGAATCTCATCGGAACTCATCGTCGGGTGCGGGGTAAACATCTTGGGGCGAACGGCCGTTGGAATCAGCCAGTAGCGTGTGATCGGCACGCCGCCGACCATGGTGGGATTCACTGCCTGTTCTTTCTCCCAGCGCCCAAAATCGACCGTACCGGGAAAGGGCGTCATCATGACGAATTGCGCAAAGGTGATGCCCGCCTTCTTGGCCATCGCCACGGTTGCGTCGAAGGTCGAGGGCCGGTCGGTGGGCAGCCCGAAGATGAACGAACCCAGAACATGAACACCATGCGCCTTGAAGGTCTGCAACTGCGTGGCCATTGCATCGCCGGCCAGATTCCAATCTTTGTAAATGGCCTTGAGTCCTTCGGGTGTAACCGCTTCGATCCCTACCAGCGCGCCTTTGATGTTGGCCTTCTTCATCGCATCCAGAAACACGACGTCTTCGCCCGCTTCCATCGTCATCTGCGTATAAAAGACCATGTCCTTGGGCAGCTTGGCCAGCTCTTCCATCAGATGAAATCTCTCGGCGCGAATGGCTGTCAGCTCTTCGACTCTGGCGGTGTTGTTTTGCTCGCGGGCCAGGCGCAGATCGGTGAAGGTCACAGGGTAGAAGTTGTCGTCGGCCAGTGCAATAAAACGAAATCCGAGCCGCCGCAGGGCGACGATCTCGTCGATCACGCTTTGAAACTTTCTCTGCCTGGGCTTCTGTCCGTCGGTTCGCCAGACGCTGCAGAATGAGCAGTGCTTGGGGCATCCGCGAATGGTCTGCACCGAGGCCCACATATATTTTTCCGGATCCATCAGATCCCAGCGCGCCGCGAGAAACTCGCCGCCTCCTATGCGCCCGCCTTCGTAGATTCTCTCCAGTTTGCCGGCCATGCAATCGGTGACCGCCCTGCCCCAGGCCACGTCGCCGTCCCCGGTCACAACGGCATGCGCCTGGCCGCGATCCATCGCCTCCTCGGGGAAGAGCGTGGCGTGAATTCCGCCATAGATCACAATGGCGCCCCGGCTGCGCGCTATCCTGCCGACTTCATAGCCACGCAGTGCGTTGCCCGTATGCACACTGATGCCCACAATGTCACCGGGCTGAATCGTCTCCGGGACAATCTGTTCAAGGGATTCATCAACCAGAATGGGATCTCCAGCCGCCCGGGGCGTCGCCGCTGCAAGCACAAATAACCATCTGGGTGTGATGACGGCGGTGCCAAAAGAATTGTCGCTTGGATTGACAAGATGAACGCTCACGGGCCCAACCTTTCCACGTCGCAGTACTCGGTGCAAACTTGGTGGCTCTCAGAGAGCGTTGTGTTGGAACGTACCAATCATTTGTGGCATTCGATTGCCGCAGGACTGTTAGAGGCGAGTTTTTTGTCGTAATGTCTGTTCGATCTTACAGGAATGAGCCGACTATTGTTGGTCAATACTGATCACTTATAGAAACAGGCTGGTTAGCGAATCCAGCCCTGCACGAAATAATGCTTCTCGCTAAACAGAGCCACACATACGCGAACGATCTCCGGATCGAGCAGTTCGCCGGCCTCTTTTTGAATCTGCTTCAAGACAAGATCCAGGGGGATTCCCTGCCGATAGGGACGGAAGGATGCCATTGCTTCGACAATGTCGGCCACTGCCAGAACCTTGGCCTCCGGCAGGATAGCATCTCCCTTGAGGCCCAGCGGATAGCCCGAGCCATCGAGCTTTTCGTGATGCTGGCGGACGATGTCGGCAACGGGCCAGGCAAAGGGAATGTCCTTGAGTATTGCGTAGCTCGTCTCCGCGTGTCCCCTGATCATCTCCCGTTCCGCCGCATTCAGTTTTCCCGGCTTGGTCAGGATCTCGGCCGGTATCGAGATTTTCCCGATATCGTGAACGAGTGCGGCCACTCGCAATCCCTGCAACCGCTCCTCGGACCAGCCCATCTCTCTGCCGATTGCGCATGCGATCTCTGCCACGCGGCTTTGGTGACCGGTGGTGTAGGGATCACGCATCTCCATGGCCGTAACAATGGGCGCAACCATCGCGGACAAGGCATCGCTAAGCTGCCCTCTTGCCTTTTCCAGGCTTCTGCGTTCCGCTTGCAGCAGCCTCTTCTGTTCGAGCGCGTGGAGACCGTAGACAAACTCCCTGGCAAGATTCTCGAAGACCTCGATCGCGCTTGGCTCGAATGCGTTCGGTTGTGCGGAGTAGACCATCAATGCGCCGCGCCTGTCGTCTTCAAGGAGAAACGGAATCGCCACGGCGGACCGGATGCCGAATTGTGCGGCTCGTTCGCGCCATGGCGCAAAAAACTCCGACAATTCTGTGTCCTCGGTCATTGTCACCTTGCCGGCACGAATGCAGATGCCCGTTGGACCTTTTCCCAGAGGGGCATCCTCCGACCAGCTCACGCGCAATCCGTCAAGATAACCCACGGCGCTGCCGGCGGCTCCGGCAAATCGAACGTTCTTGTCCGGCCCGTCTTCAGCAATGCCCACCCAGGCGAGAACATAGATGGACTCCCTGGTGATCGCCTCGCAGATCGACTGGAGCAGTCCCTCTGCGGATTGCGCGCGCCCCAGCGCCAGCGCCGCGCTGGAAAAGGCTGACAGCGCCCAGTTCTTGACCGAAAGCTGATGCTCCCGCTCCACCAATTCGATGATGTCGCGGTAGACGAAGTTCACCACAGTCTGGCCATCGAGAACCAGCGACCTCGAAGACGATATCATCACCGGAACGCACAGGCTGTCTTTGCGCATGACGTGGAAGCCCGAGGGCCAGTGCGACGGCTCCTGAATTGCGCTCTGGATCTCAAGCGTCAGCCGAGCTCGCTCGGCTTCGGGGTGCAGGTCGATCAAAGGCATATTGATCAACTCATCGCGCGAATAGCCGCTCAGCGCCTCCGCCGCCGGGTTGGCGTCGATCAGCCTTCCTGTGGCGCAATCGAGCGCGAACATGCTTCCGGGCGCGTAAGTCCAACTGAGCTCATAGAGACTTCGCGGTTCTTTGGCGCCTGGGACGTGGCTCATCGACTGCAACCTGTTCCGTCCGATGACCAGCGCCCGGCTCAAGACCGTTGCAAAGAAAAACGCTTACATCCGACATTGATTTAAGTTCGAAACCTATGCAGAATTAGTACCACAGAATTCGTCCAAATGTCCTGAAGTCTTTGGAACGAGAGAGTTATCAATTGAGTTCCTGGATGGATTCTGAGTTCCCGATTAGCTTTCGGACTTCTGTTTGCTGCGTTGGGCGCGGCACGGCCAGGGTGTGCATTCAATTGAAGGAATCGCATCGCGCGGCGCGAGGCCGATTTTGTCGATGGGAAATGGGGATGCAGCCGTTGTCGAGCCGCCGCTTCACACAACCCTGCTGCACTCCTCGATCGGAATCGCCACCTGCTCGACGATCTCCAGGCCGAAGCCCTCGAGGGCGGGGATGTGCATGGGGGTATTCGATAACAGGCGAATGCGGCGAATCCCCAGATCAGAAAGAATCTGGCCGCCCAGGCCGATGGCGCGCAGATTGCGCCCGGTGCGGGCCTGGGAGCCTTCGCGAGCCCGCAGTTCGCGGTGCAGGATTAGCCGGCCCACGTTCGAGTCAGCCAAGGCGGGCAAAGCCGCCGCTCCGTCCGGCTGGAAGGCGCTGGCAGATGCCGGCGCGTGATCGATCTCAAAGCCCCGCGAGGTGTTGTGCAGATAGAGCACGGCGCCGCAACCCTCCTCGGCGATCATGCGCATGGATTGATCGAGGATCTCGCGGCAGTGGCAGTCGGCGGCAAACAGGTCGCCCGCCGTGCAGCGGGTATGAACGCGCACCAGGACTGGGTGCTCGCAAGGGGGCCGCAATTGCTGCTCGCCAAACACAGACGAGCCGGCTTCTCCCGGCAGATAAATGACGGCAGGTCCGGTGTTGAAGGCCGGGCAGTCTGCGCAGAGGTCGCCGCGCACCAGCGCAATATGGTTTTCGCCGCCGTTCACCTGGCTCTCATAGGCGATCATGCGGAACTCGCCGTAACGGGTTTGAATGCGGCTCTCGCCGGCACGCACGATGTAGCGCTCGTGGCGCAGCCGGTAGCGGATCAGCTCGGCAACGGTAAGAATCCGCAACCCATGCTCGCGACAAAAGGGGATGAGGTCTGGGATGCGGGCCATTTCGCCGTCGTCGCGCATGATCTCGCAGATGACGCCCGAAGGATTGAGCCCGGCCATGCGCGCCAGATCGACCGAGGCTTCGGTCTGGCCGGCCCGCACCAGCACACCTCCCTTGCGGGCACGCAGCGGGAAGACGTGGCCGGGTCGAGCGAGGTCGGCAAAAGTGGATTTGCTGTCGATAGCGGTCCGGATCGTTTGCGCCCGGTCAGCGGCCGAGATGCCGGTTGTTACCCCCTCGCGTGCTTCGATCGTCTCGGTGAACGCGGTTCCAAAGCGGGAAGAGTTTTGTGCGGACATGGGAAAGAGGCGAAGATGGTCGGCGCGCTCCTCGGTCAGGGCAAGGCAGATCAGGCCGCGGCCGTAGCGGGCCATGAAGTTGATGGCCTCCGGCGTCACAAATTCGGCGGCCAGGGTTAGATCGCCCTCGTTCTCGCGGTCCTCGTCATCGACCACGACCACCATTCTCCCAGCGCGAATCTCGGCCAATGCGCCGGGGACGTCGGTAAAAGGGGCTTCGAAGGTGCGGGCGGAATCTGGCATGGCGACCTACCTATTCTCGCCGATGGCGGCGTAAACGGCAAAAATACCGGAGCTGGCTGCTTTTGCGGATTTGCGCAACAGAGCCCAAGGTTGGCCGGTGACCCCATACTCCTTGGTACCCCAGACAGCAAAAGCGCCGCCCAAGGGCGGCGCTTTTGCTTGGCAACAAGCTGAAGAAAGGGCGCTTACAACGCCGACTCGATCTCAAAACCCCATGCTTCGAGAAGAGCCTCAGGAATGTACTTGGAGTTTTTGTTCCGGCGAGCCCACTCCCGCAGGCGGGTAGACCGTATATATTGGTCCGGGCTGAGCTTGAACTCCCTCACGATCTGTTCGAAGGAGGTCACCGTGGGCACTACCGGGCCAATGGGCTCCGGCTTGCCCCAATTCGGATTTCCACGACGCTTTGCCATTTGTGTTTGTGTCCTTAGATGGGTTTTATTGCTCTGTACATCCTCCACGGACGGGCACTACTGTCGGCTCGGAGGGAATTGATTACTGTCTCATTTTACGGATTTTTTCTTCATAAATCAATAGCAAAATTGCACTCATTCGAGTACAATCGCTCCAGATCATTTCAGCACACTTTTTGATCTATATTGCTGATTTAGAACGAATTGACTTACGCTTCGCTCTGCCAACCACACACCGGCTCCCCGTCTTGACATGTGCAAAATTCGCACGATTGCCGCCGCCGGTGGCAGGATACTAGTATGACAACAATCTGGCGAGTGGTGGTCAGCGTGCTGCTGCTGGCGGCTATCGGGGGCTCTCGTTTGGGCGCGGTGGAACTCAAGGTGAGCCGCGAGGCGCTGGAACGTACGCTGAAGCAGCAGTTTTTCAACGGTCCCGATGGCCGCTATTACCTGAAAGGCAATGCACAGAGTCCCTGTTTTGTCTATGCCGACCTCCCGAAACTGCGCTTTGTCCAGGATCGATTTGTGGTGACCATGAAGACCCACTCCCGGCTGGGCAAGAAGGTTGGGGGTTCCTGCCTGGGTATTTCTCTCTCGTTTCCAGCCGAGGTGTCGCTCGAACCAGACGGGGAGGGCGAGACCATAGGCTTTCGCGACGCTCGCGTAGACCGCGTCAGCGACTTCGAGGAGCTGAATTTCGTTCTGATGCCGTTCCTCAGCCATCAGATCCCATCGGGAATGAAAGTGAACGCGGCTGAGTTGCTGCGCAAAGCCTTGGAAGGTTCAACCGCAACTTCCGGCTACAAAGTCAGCCTGGATCGGCTGAAGATTCACTCGACGCAGATCGAGGGCGATGCGCTGGTGGTGGATGTCGACGGCGACCTGAGCGTCAGGTAGTGCACCAGGCGTTAAAGGCTCCGGCCCTGATGGCCGCGGCCAGCGCCTCGATCTCTGGTGCAAGGCTTCGATCCTGTTCGAGTCGCGGCACAATTGCCCGCACCGCGTCGTGAGCGCGCTCCACTTCGCGGCTGGCCCGGAGTGGCCGGCGGAACTCCAGCCCCTGCGCCGCACACATAAGCTCGATTGCAATTACCCGCTCCGCGTTGTCGACAATCTGGCGCAGCTTGAGCGCCCCGGTCATACCCATCGAGACGTGGTCCTCTTTGCCTCCGTCGGTGGGAATGTTGCCGGTGGAAGAGGGATGCGCGAGCACCTGGCACTCGTTGATCAGCGCGGCCGCGACAATCTGGGCGATCATGAAGCCCGACGACAAGCCGGGATCGGGCGAGAGAAAGGCCGGCAGACCCTCGTTAATGTCCACGTTCAGAAGCCGGTCGATGCGCCGCTCGGTAATAGAGGCCAGATCGGTGAGCACGATGGCCGCGTAGTCGAATGCATAGGCAAGCGGCGCTCCATGAAAATTCCCCCCCGAGACGACCGCTCCGCGGTTTAGCGTCCTGGTTGAAGCCTCTGGGAAAACAAGCGGATTATCCGTAGCCGAACCGGATTCAATCTCCAAGATTCCGCGCACATGATCCAGCGCATCCCGCACGGCTCCATGCACTTGGGGCATGCAGCGCAAGCAGTAGGCGTCTTGCACGCGCGAATCGTGCTCACGATGCGCCTCGCGAATCTCCGAGTCGGCAAGCAGTTCGACCAGGTGAGCGGCGGCCTGAATCTGCCCGGCGTGGGGACGGACCTCGTGGATGCGGGGATCGAAGGCTGCCGGAGTGCCCATCAAGGCTTCGAGGGAGATAGCTCCAGCGAGATCAGCCAATTGGACTAATCGCCGCGCACGCGCAACGGCCAAAGCGCCGACCGCAGTCATGGCCTGCGTACCGTTGAGCAGCGCGAGGCCTTCCTTGGCTGCCAGAACGATGGGGGTGAGTCCGGCCCGGCGCAGAGCCTCACGGCCTGGTAGCCGTTCACCCTTATAGAAGGCCTCTCCCTCGCCAATGACCACCAAGGCCAGGTGGGCCAGGGGAGCCAGATCGCCGCTTGCGCCTACAGAGCCTTTCTCGGGAATCATCGGATGCACACCGGCGTTGAGCATCGCGACGAGCAACTCGACCAGCTCTGGCCGGCAGCCGCTGAAGCCTTTGGCGAGGACATTGGCGCGGAGCAGAAGCATGGCTCTGGATTCAGGCTCGGAGAGCGGCTGGCCTACGCCCCCGGCGTGACTGCGTACCAGGTTGGTTTGCAATTGTGCGAGGCTGCCGGGGGGAATATGTACGTCTGAGAGCTTGCCGAAGCCTGTATTGACTCCATAGACGACCTGACCGGCAGCCAGTATCTCCTCGATCAGGGTCCTGCTTTGAGCCATGCGGGCTAAGGCTGCGGGTGCAAGGGCCACCGGGCGGGCGGCTAGCGAAACGGCTTCAATTTCGGCCAGCGCCAGGGGCTGGCCATCGAGCATTACTGCGTCCATGTTGCTGATATTAGGCCGTCGCGCTGCCTCGGTCCAGTGCAGTGCGACGGCAAACGCAGGGGAAGCCGTTCTATTTAGGGAACTTGTCGAGATCGAGGTTGAGCAGGAGCACGTTGACCCTGGGCTCTCCGAGAAGACCTAGCTGGCGGGGGGTGATGTGCTGCTGGATGAGCTGGCGGACGTTGTCCTCGCTCAGGTTGCGGGCCTTGGCGACTCGCGGGGCCTGATAGAAGGCGTTGTCGGGAGTGATGTCGGGGTCGAGTCCTGAGCCGGAGGTCGTTACCAGATCGATGGGGACGGGCTTGCCGGGATTCTGCGCGGCCAGTTTGTCGATGTCGCCTTGAATGCGTGTTACAAGGGTCTTGCTGGACTGGGCAAGATTGGAGCCACCTGAGGCCGTGGCGTCGTAGCCGTTCCCGGCTGCCGAGGGGCGGGGATGAAAATACCGATCGGAGGTGAAGCTTTGAGCCAGCAGTTCCGAACCGATCACCGTACCGTCCTTGAGCTGAATGAGGCTGCCTCCGGCCTTATGCGGGAAGATCAGTCCTGCAAGGCCGGTGACGACCAGCGGATAACCCAGGCCCAGCAGTAGCGCGGTGACGAGGGTGAAGCGAATCGAGGTCATCCAGACGGAATGCTGGGTGGACGCGGCTTTTGCTGTTGCAGCAGGTGCCAGGGTGGATGCGGAATGCACGGTCGTTCTCCTTCAAGGGGCATCGCCCCCATATCTTACGCCAGATGCAGGGCTACCAAAAGCATGTCGATCGCCTTGATGCCGATGAACGGGATGATAATGCCGCCGAAGCCGTAAACCACCAGGTTGTTGCGCAGCAGGATATCAGCGGCCTTGGGCTCGTACTTGACGCCCTTCAGGGCCAGCGGGATGAGAAGCACGATGATCAGCGCGTTGAAGATGACCGCCGAGAGAATGGCCGACTGGGGTGTGGCTAGACGCATGATATTCAGCGCGGTCAACACGGGGAATACTCCGGCAAACATGGCGGGAATGATGGCGAAGTACTTGGCCACGTCATTGGAGATGGAAAAGGTGGTCAGCGCTCCGCGTGTCATGAGCAACTGTTTGCCAATCTCCACAATTTCAATGAGCTTGGTCGGGTTCGAGTCCAGATCGACCATGTTGCCAGCTTCTTTCGCGGCTTGTGTGCCGGAGTTCATCGCCACGCCCACGTCGGCCTGAGCCAGAGCCGGGGCGTCGTTGGTGCCATCGCCGGTCATCGCGACCAGTTTGCCCTTGGCCTGTTCGCGCTTGATCAGGTCCATTTTGTCTTTTGGTTTGGCTTCGGCCAGGAAGTCGTCGACGCCTGCTTCGCGGGCGATGACCGCCGCGGTAAGCGGGTTGTCGCCGGTGATCATGATGGTGCGAATGCCCATGGCGCGCAGGCGGGCGAGCCGCTCCTTGAGGCCGCCTTTGACGATGTCCTTGAGATGAATCACCCCCAGAGCGGTCGAGTTTTCGGCGACGACGAGCGGCGTGCCGCCCTGGCGCGCGATCTCTTCAACGCTGTCTCTGACCTTCTTGGGCAGCGTCGCGCTTTGCTCTTCAAGAAATCGCGCAATCGCGTCCACCGAGCCCTTGCGAATGCGCACGCCGGGCAGATTGACGCCGCTCATGCGGGTCTGGGCGGTGAAGGGAACGAACTCGGCGTGGATGCCTGCCAGATCGCGGCCGCGCAGGCCGTACTTTTCCTTGGCTAGAACAACAATCGACCGGCCTTCTGGGGTTTCGTCCGAGAGTGAGGAAAGCTGGGCCGCATCGGCCAGCCGTTCATGGCTCACATCCGGCGAAGGGATGAATTCGGTGGCCTGGCGATTGCCGAGGGTGATGGTTCCGGTCTTGTCGAGCAGCAGAGTGTTGACGTCGCCGGCAGCCTCGACGGCGCGCCCGCTCATGGCCAGCACGTTGTATTGAACGAGACGGTCCATACGGAGTACATGGCGAAGGGCTGCAAGGTTACGACGGCGAAAAGGAAGACGATTGTCAGGCCGGAGAGCAGAATGCTCAGCGCGATCTCGTTCGGTGTCTTCTGGCGGGTTGCGCCCTCGACCAGGGCAATCATGCGGTCGAGGAAGGTTTCACCGGGGTTAGAGGTGATGCGAACCTTGATCCAGTCCGAGAGAACTTTGGTCCCGCCGGTCACAGCCGAACGGTCGCCGCCGGCCTCGCGGATGACTGGGGCCGACTCGCCCGTGATGGCCGATTCGTCCACCGAGGCGACGCCCTCGATGACTTCGCCGTCGCCAGCGATATAGTTGCCGGCGGGGACATAGATTACATCGCCCAGGCGCAGCAGGCCGCTGGCGACTTCTTCAAGGCTGTTATCGGCGCAGTAGCGTTTTGCGACAGTCTCGCCCTTGGCCTTGCGCAGCGTGTCGGCCTGGGCCTTGCCGCGTCCCTCGGCCATGGCCTCGGCAAAGTTGGCAAAGAGCACCGTGAACCACAGCCAGAGAGTGATTTGCAGGTTGAACCCGAATCCGGGGCGGTGATGGATGGTGTTGTCGATCAGCAGCGCCGTGGTGAGCACGGAGCCGACTTCGACGACGAACATCACCGGGTTCTTGACCATTCCGCGAGGATCGAGTTTGCGCACCGAATCGACGAGCGCCTGGCCCATGATCTCCGTATTCCAAAGTGACTTTTTTTCTAGCATGACAGTCCGTTTCGCCTCGTCTTGGTGAGGTACCGGTTAGAAAAGCTGACCCGTCTTAAGCAGCAAATGTTCCAGGATCGGTCCCAGGCTCAGAGCAGGGAAGAAAGTGAGAGCACTCAAGATGAGGATGACGCCGATCAAAAGCACGGTGAACAACGCACCATTCACGGGGAAGGTGCCGGGCGAAGGCGGTACGCTCTTCTTTTGAGCCAGGTTGCCGGCCAGGGCCAGCACTGGGATCATCATGAAAAGCCGCCCGAAGAGCATGTCCCAGCCGATGGCAACGTTGTACCACCAGGTGTTGGCATTGAGGCCGGCAAAGGCCGAGCCGTTGTTGCCCGCGCCCGAGGTGAAAGCGTAGAGGATCTCGGTAAGTCCGTGCGGGCCCTGGTTGGCCAGGCTGCTGAGACCGATGGTCGGCGCCATCACAAACGCCGCGGTAAGCGAAAGAATGATGAACGGGAAGATGAGTACATAGAGCATTGACATCTTCACGTCATAGGCTTCGATCTTCTTGCCCAGGTATTCTGGGGTGCGGCCCACCATGAGTCCGGCGATGAAGACCGAGAGCACCACCATAATGAGGATGCCGTAGAGGCCCGAACCGACGCCGCCGAAGACGACCTCGCCGAGCATGATGTTAGTGAGCGGCACCAGCCCTCCCAGCGGGGTGAAGCTGTCGTGCATGCTGGTGACAGCGCCGCAACTGGCGTCGGTAGTGATGGTAGCGAAGAGTGCGCTTTCGGCGATGCCGTTGCGAACCTCCTTGCCCTCCATGTTGCCGCCCGGAGCGGTGGCGCTGCTGGTTTGCGCGGCCCCGTGAATCAGCGGATGCGGCTGCGACTCGGCCCAGTAGAGCACGGTAAAACCGGTAGCAAAAAGCACCCACATCGCCGCCAGCACAGCCCAGCCATGGCCTGGTGAGCCGGTCATGCGGCCCAGCGTATAAGTGAGTCCAGCAGGAATGATGAAGATCGAAAGAATCTGAAGGAAGTTTGAGAAGGGCGTGGGGTTCTCGAAGGGATGGGCACTGTTGGCGTTGAAGAATCCGCCGCCGTTGGTGCCCAGCATCTTGATGGCTTCCTGCGACGCAACTGGTCCCTGGCCGATCGTCTGGACCTGCGCGGGCTGTTCGAGCGGATGGGCCGCAGTGTAGGCTTTGAAGTTCTGCGGAACGCCCTGGCCAACAAGAAGCAGCGCATAGATGAGTGACGCCGGCACCAGAATATAGAGGTAGGAGCGGGTCATATCGACCCAGAAGTTGCCGATGGTGCCGGACGAGGTCCGCTTGATTCCGCGAATCAGGGCCACAGCCACCGCGATGCCCACTGCAGCGCTGCCGAAGTTGTGGTACGCCAAGCCGACCATCTCGGTCAAATAACTCATCGTCGACTCAGGCGAATACGACTGCCAGTTGGTGTTGGTGGTGAAACTGGCGGCCGTGTTCCATGCCAGATCGGGCCCGACTGCGGCCAGATTCTGTGGATTCAAAGGCAGAAAGTTTTGCAGGCGCTCGATGGCATAGGTCATCAGCATGCTGACCGCAGAGAAGCCCAACACCGCGAATGCGTACTCGCGCCAGTTCATCTCCTGGTCGGCTTTGATGCCGGAGAGCTTGTAAATAAGCCGCTCGATCGGACGCAGCACCGGATCGAGCCACGTGCGCTCGCCTTCCAGCACGCGGGCCAGATAGATGCCCACTGGACGAACTGTAAGAAGCAGAATCAGGGAGTAGATGGCAAATTGCAACCAGCCGTTGGCGGACATGTCAGAACTTCTCCGGGAAGAGCAGGGTGAGGGTCAGGTAACCCAGAAGTAAAACGGACAGAACCAGGGCCACGACAGTCGTAACGTCGATTTGCATGGGCTACCTCAGCTTCTGACAAGCCTTGACGTAAAGAAACGCCAGGCCGAAGAAAACTACCGTGAAGAGCAACATCGTCAGATCTTGCATGTCGGGTCTCGCAATCTGTCGAGCAGCTAATTGGTGAATCGCCTGCTCAAGAATCATTCTGGCTCTCGCCTTGTTTGAGTATCCAAAAGACTTCCTAAATAAAGCGTAAGGATCGGAGCGTTGAAGGAGGGTTTCAGCAAGGATCGGAATCACGGACCGAGCACAAGGATCCAAATCCCGCAACCAACCTTTGAAATGTTTGCTGAAGAACAAAGATTGGGTCTCCCGTTCCGGTCACCCTGGAGGAGGTGTAGTTCATCAGCCCACTTGAACCACGAACTGGAATTCCACAGCGATGACCCTGAAAGTGAGAAAGTCGGCAGTGGCTATATGCAAAAGATTGCACACTGGTTCTAGGTGATTCTGCAAGTAGCTGAAAATTAATGAGAAAGTTTGGCTAGCTACATGCATACATAAGGGCAAGTTTCAAGCGGTAAAGCCGACTGGGACGGCAAATAGGAAAAAGGGGGAAAATCCAATGGGGCGCATCTTCTTTCTGACCATGGCACTTTTAGTTTTCGTGAGCAGCCGGTAGTATCCGGTCGGCCTGTTAAACATCGGCTCCTTGGGGGAGGAGCCGATGTTTAAAGGCTCCCACCGCATACACTCTTCGCCGTGCTGAGGATCTGTTGTCCGGCGCCATTCGGGTTCTGGACACCCTGCTTCCGATCAGTTCTTGGACTCGCAGGTATCATCCGAAGCAATCTCATAAATCAGTCTTCCTTGCACATCAAATCAGCGGTCACGGTTGGCCCGCTGGCACCATCTCTCATTTTGTTGCAATAGTTAGGCAATTCTTGCCTATTCGATCCCTCTCGGTTGACTAATCGGATTCCCGTCAGAGGCTTTCCGCCTGCTTCTCTTCGTTGCCTATCCATCCTTCAGGGATAAAGCGATAGCCGACCCACGGTTCGGTCTGAATGTACTGTTTGCCGGTCTCGGCTTCGAGCTTTTTGCGCAACTGGCCGATGAAGACGCGCAGATATTCAGGCTGATGGGCCGATTGCGCGCCCCACACTGCGGTGAGCAGCGCCCGATGGGTGATGACCTTGCCGGCGTGGCGGGCCAGGTGGAGCAGCAGGTCAAACTCTTTGGGCGTAAGGTGAATAGGCTTGCCCACAACGGTAATCGCGTGCGCCGTCGAGTCCAATACAAAGTCGCCGGCTTCGATGGCCGAAGTGGTCCGCTCGGGAGCGCGGCGCAAGTGGGCGCGGACGCGGGCCAGCAATTCCTGTGTGTTGAACGGCTTGGTCACGTAGTCGTCGGCTCCGGCATCGAGTGCTTCAACCTTTGAGCGCTCGTGGTCGCGGACCGAGAGAACCAGGATCGGGATTGCGGAGTGGGTGCGGATGGTGCGGCAGACCTCGACGCCGCTCAAGCCGGGCATCATCAGGTCGGTGATGACCAGGTCGGGTGTCCATTCCTTGAAGGTCACCAGGCCCTCTTCAGGGTCATTGGCGGTGCGTACGTCAAAGCCTTGAGCGGAGAGGGCGGCGCGCAACACGCGTGTAATTTGCGGCTCGTCGTCGATCACCAGGATTCTGCCGGGCATGTCTTTCTTCTTTCCTCAAAAGATTACATCATTTGCCTGTGCGGGTATGATTTATGCCATGAACGTCATGCAAGGACTCTCCGATTCGCGGGGAATCGTACACTGGTGCGTCGGAACCCTGATGGCGGTGGCGGCCACAACGCTTCTGGTCTGGCTGGGAGCCGATTCGACCGCGGCGGGCATGGCGTTTCTCGTGCTGGTGGTATGGTCCTCCACCCAAGCCGGGCAGTGGCTGTCGCTGTATATAGCGACCCTTTGTGCGCTGTCCTTCGATTACTTCTTTCTGCTGCCTTATGGGACCCTGCGCCTGGCGAGCGGTCAGGAGTGGGTGGCCATGATCTCTTTTTTAGCATCCTGCGTGGTGGTAAACCGGGTGGCCGATGCGGCGCGCCGCCAGAAGCGGCAGGCCGAGCAGCGCCGCGCGGATGTGGAGCGGCTCTACGAGCTTGCGCAGGAGGTGATGCTGCACGAGGATGCCGCGGGGTTGATCAGCGACCTGCCACAGATGATTGCGCGCATCTTCGCGCTGGACGGGGTAGTGCTTTACGTTCGCGACCAGGACCGTTTTTATTCCTCAACCGCGGATCTGCCGATCAGCATCCAGCCCAGCCTGCGAGCTATGACCGAAGGCCAGAATCCCACGCTGGCCATCCCCGGTGGTTTCACGGTGAGGACGCTGATGCTGGGCGTGCGCCCAGTGGGGGCGCTGGGCATGAGGCCCGCGCTGATCTCGCGAGAGGTAGCTACGGCGGTGAGCGCACAGGTGGCAGTCGCTTTGGCTCGCGCCACAGCAATCGAAGCCTCGGCGCGCATGGAGGCAGCCCGCGAAGGAGAACGCCTGCGAACTGCTCTGATCGACTCATTGACGCATGAACTGCGGACGCCGCTGACCTCGATACGCGCCGCAGCGACAACTTTGCTAGGGAGCGAAGGCCTGGACGAGGCTGTACGGCTGGACCTGGCGGCGATTGTCGACGAAGAGGCCTCGCGGCTCGACAGGCTGATCGGCGAGGCAGTCGAGATGGCTGAGATCGACGCGAATGTGGTCCAGGTGCATCTGGCGCCACAGCACCCGCGGGCGCTGTTGGATCAGGCGGTGGAGGAGTCGCGGGCCTCTTTGGCGAAGCATCGAGTGGTGATCGCCGTGGAAGAACCGGAGAAGGTGGACAGGACGGGCGAAGTGGATGATTTGGATTGCTCGGCCTGGTTCGATGCGCACCTATTGGGCCGGGTGGTGCGCCACTTGCTTGAGAACGCCGCCCGTTTTACGCCGCCCGGAGGCCGCATCCTGCTCGGCAGCCGGCGCAAGGGCGATCGGCTTGAATTCAGCATCGAGGACGATGGTCCGGGAGTCGACGCCGTCGATCTGCCCTTTATCTTTGACAAGTTCTATCGCGGCAAAAAGGGCGCCAGCAAAGGGAAGGGAACGGGGATGGGATTGGCCATCACGCGCGCGATCCTGGCCGCGCACAGCGGGGGGATCGAGGTCGAGAGTGCTCCGGGACATGGCGCCTGCTTCCGCTTCTGGGTGCCGCTGGTGGAGAGGGAGCCGGAGAGCAAAGTCGATGAAATGAGCCGCTCGAATGAACTTGCCTTGACTAAGAACTCATCCGCGATTGAGAAAGAAACATAGCTGCGGTCTCCTGGCCGGCAGGGCTGTCGGCGTCCAAGTCGCCTGACATCGCCTGTGAGTCCTAAGACCCGCAGAACAGCAGGCCGACGCTACCAATGTCCGGATGAGTTCCAAGTAGCTCTTATTCTGGCTCTTCGCTCCAGTTGCAGACGATTTCGCGGCGCTGGTTGGAGCTTTCAACGGCCCATTCGAGCAGGCGTGCAACGCGCCAGGCGTCGAGGACAGTGACAGGAGGGGGCGCGTTCTTCAGCAGAGCATCGCGAATCCCCGCATAGTAGAGACGGTAGTTGCCTGGAATGGGCTCGACCGGACGGGTGACCATTCCGCCATCCACGTCCACGCTGAGCAGGCCCCATTTGGCGATCGGTTCCTCGCCCCAGGGGCCGGGGTCGATGCGGGTGAGATGGCTGAGCGCGGCCTCCTGGGGGTCCAGGCCCTTTTTCCTGAAATTGCCCCTTGTCCCGCGCAGGTGAAAACGTGGGCGCGGAAGCGCAGAGAGGCAGTTGGCGGCTAGGGTGACCGAGAGGCCTGGGTAGCTTAGGCGCAAAGTAAAGGAGTCGTCCGCGCCCGCGCCGTCTCGCTCGCGGCCGATGTGAGCGCTGACCGCCTCGGGCATGCCGAAGAGGTCTTGAAGTAGAACAAGCGCCTGATCGGCAAGATGGGTTCCGAGGTCGAGCAGGATTCCACCGCCCTGGGTTGGGTCGTCCTTCCAGGGACGCCTGGCTGAGCCGGGGCTCCAGCGGTCGAAGGTGGATTCCAGATGGACGAGGCGACCCAGAGTTCCTTCACGTAGTAGTTTCTGAATTGTCTGGAAGTCGCTGTCACAGCGCCGGTTATGAAATGGGACAAGAAGAGCGCCTTTTGCGGCGGCCAGAGCCATCAACTGGGCTATCTCGGCAGAAGTTGTTGCCAGCGGCTTGTCAACGACGAGGTTCTTTCCCGCTTCGAGCACATGCCGTGCGATGTCGAAATGGGTCGCGCTAGGGGTAGAAACAACGATCAGATTGATCGAAGAGTCTGCCAAGAGCTCGTCGAGAGCGCGGTAGGTTGTGATGCCGGGATAGCGTTCGGCGGCAAGATGGGTGCTGCGCTCGACCACGGCGGCCAGTTCCAGTCCCTCTACCGAGGAGATCAAAGGCGCATGGAAGACGCGCCCTCCCAATCCGAAACCTACCAAACCTACTCGAATCACGGGGAACCTCCTTGGCGGGAAGCGGAGCTAGCGTTATTAGCCACGCTTCGCGCCTGTTAGCGGCGTTAGTTTCGGTGGTTCTTTCAACCCAGCTAACTCCGCTAACTCCGCTAACTCCGCTCAGACGTTAGCCCTCCAGTTTATACCGGGTCTCGGCGAGGCGGTAGAGGCGGCGCCAGACCAGGCGGTTCATGGTGACGACGATGGTGGCCATCAAGATCGTCGCGAGCAAGAGAGTTGAGAAGCTTCCGCTCTCTGAGGCCGCGGCGATCTGCGCTCCCAGGCCGAGAGTTTGCAGGGTTTTGTCGCCGATGTGGAAGTACTCGGCGATGATGGAGGCGTTCCAGGCGCCGCCCGAGGCGGTGATCATGCCGGTGACGAGATAGGGGAAGATGCCGGGGAGGATAAGGCGGGTCCAGCGCTGCCAGCGGGTGAAACGGTAGACAGCCGCGGCCTCTTCGAGATCGGAGGGGATGGCCATGGCTCCGGCGATGACGTTGAAGAGGATGTACCACTGCGTTCCCAGCAACATCAGGGCGATGGACCCGATGCCCAGTCCGCCGCCCAGACTGATGAGCCCGAGCATCAATACGGGAAAGAGCGCCGTCGCTGGGATCGAAGCCAGAACCTGAATGATGGGCTGAAGAATCCGCGCCAGCTTCGGGTTGAGGCCGATGGCCACGCCGACAGGGATGGTCCAGAGAGCGCCGAGGACGAGCGTGGCCCCGACGCGGAGATAGGTGGCTCCGGCGCCGAGCAAAAGAAGCCGGAGCTCTGGCCAGGTGACGCCTTGAAGGATGCGATAGGCTTGGGCGGCGCCCCAGAGGATGGCCAGGCCGGCGAAGAAGGCCAGCAGATATGGGACCAGCCTTCCTCCCTTGGCCGTCTCATCGTCGATGGGCTGCACGACCCGGCAATCGCGGGTTGAGGAAAGCCGGCGGTAGATGCGTTCTTCGCAGGCGGTCCAGGCGCGGGCGGGCATGCGGGTCAGAGCGGTCGAGTGCTGCAAGAGCTCAAGGATGGGCGAGGTGACTCGTTCGGTGGATTCGGTCTGCTCGAATTTGAATTTGTCGCTCCAGGCGATGAGCGGACGCCAGAGCAACTGATCGGTGGCCACAATGATGAGGACCAGGACGGCCAATCCCCAGAGCAGAGCATGCATGTCCACAGGATCGGCGGAGGCGGCGGTTTGCAGATAGCTGCCCAGGCCCGGCAGGCGGAAGTTGCGCGTGCCGAGAGGAAACATCTCGCAAGTGATGAGAAAGAACCAACCTACGGCGACGGAGACGATGGAGTTCCAGACCAGGCCAATGGCGGCGAAGGGCATTTCAAGCTGCCAGAAGCGCTGCCAGGCCGAATAGCGGTAAATGCGCGCGGCCTCGATCATCTCCCGTGGGATGCTTTTAAGCGAGGAGTAGAAGCTGAAGGCCAGATTCCAGACCTGGCCGGTAAAAATGAGCAGGATCGAGCCCATCTCAATTCCCAGTTGATGGCCTGGAACCAGAGCCATCATGGCCAGCATGACGGGAGGCAGGAAGCTGAGCACGGGGATGGATTGCAGAATATCGAGGACTGCGATCATCCATGCTTCGACTCTGGGGTTGTAGGCAGCCGTGTATCCATAGCTGACGGCAAAGAGCAGGCTGAGCACGTAAGCGATGCCCATGCGCCCAATGGAGTAGCAGGCATAGAGCGGCAGCGCGCGAACCGAGTGGGAGATGGCCACCTCTGGGATCGGCCGGGCCAGCCAGTAGGTTCCCAACCGGATCATGCCGAAAAAGAAGCTGAGTCCGCAGAGGATCACAACCAGATCGATGAGGAACGACTGGCGGCGAACGGTGACCGGCAAGCGCGCGAGCAGGTGCTGAGGCTTCACTCGTCCTCCCCGGCAGACTCTTCGTCCTGCGAGTCGGGCAGCACGAATCGGCGGTGGCCGGCCTCAAAGTCGAAGAGTTCGGCGTAACGGCCCCAGTTGACGGCGGTTTCGATCTGCCGCTGGCACTCCTCCTCGCTGAACTGTTCGTCGAGCATGTCGAGGAAGAAGTCCTCCGGAACTGTGTGGTCCCTCTTGGACTCGAGAGCGCGTCGAATCTGGCGGAGGAGCAGAACATTAGCGATGGCAGCGTCGCGAAAGAGCTCCTTTTGGCGAAGAATCTCGGAGTTGGCGAATTCGGTGCCGCTGGCGGTGATGACCGCGTCGCCTTCTTCAATTTGGAGGAAGCCGAGCAATTGGGCTGCATCGACGATGGGAAGCAGGTCGTCGATCTCGAAGGCTAGGTCGTCAGCCAAACGATAGATGTCGTCTCGGCCTCCCTTGTCGAGTAGAAGTTCCAGCAGGCCGGCGATGCCGCCTGGCCGGGCATGAGGCAGCATCTGATAGTGCATATGGCGCTGATCGCGGACCTGAACTTTCTGATCGGGAGCTTCGGCAGGAACAACATCGGGACGGGTGAGCACCTTGTAGATGTAGTCGACCAATTGGGTAAAGGGCTCCGATTTGCGGTCGCGGGGCTGGGCGATCTGAACTTTGAAATCGGTGCGAATGTGGCCGGGATTGCGGCCCAACACAATGATCCGGTCGGCCAGCAGGACAGCTTCTTCAATGTTGTGGGTGACGAGGAAGACGGCCTTGGTGGGCATGGTCTTGTTTGCCCAGAGCTCGAGCAACTCACTGCGCAGGTTTTCGGCGGTGAGCACGTCGAGAGCGCTGAAAGGCTCGTCCATGAAGAGGACCTCAGGCTCGACAACAAGCGCGCGGGCAAAGCCGACGCGCTGCTTCATGCCGCCCGACAATTCCTTGGGGTAGGCAGCCTCGAAGCCATCCAGACCGACCGTGTCCAGCATTTTCATGCTGCGGTCGCGGCGCTCGCCGGCAGAAACGCCGCGGGCTTGCAGGGGAGCTTCGACGTTTTCGAGAACCGTGAGCCAGGGGAAGAGAGCGAAACTTTGAAAGACGATCGATACATTGATCTCGGCGTCGGCGATGGGCTTTTCGTGCCAATAGACCTGGCCGGCAGTCGGCGTCGAGAGGCCGCTCAGCATACGCAGCATGGTCGATTTGCCGGAGCCGGAGGGGCCGAGCAGGGCAACGATCTCGCCGGGAACGATGGCCAGGTCGGTGGCGGAGATGACCTGAATGCGGTTCTGGCTGGGCTGGGCGTAGTACTTCTCGATCCCAGCTGCGCGAATGATGGCGTCGGAAGTTGGGGCCGTGGTCTGGCCTGTGCTGGCAATGCCGGCTTCCTGCATGGTGGATTCTCCGGTTGGGGGTCCGCAGGATGAGAGCCGCGGCCGGTGGTTATGTTTTCAGTTTATGACAGTCCGGTTGCAGACAGATTAATCGAAATCGGTTGTCAACGATTTGATTCCGTCAGGAAGCCTGAACTTGGAAGGGGCTTCTAAAGCTCACGTCGTCCTTCCAACGCCCGCGTCATAGTCACCTCGTCGGCGTATTCGATGTCGCTGCCGGCGGGGACGCCGGTTGCGATTCGCGTGATCTTGACGGAAGGGTTGCGCAGCGCGGTTGCCAGCCAATGGGCCGTGGCCTCGCCTTCAAGCGTGGGGCTGGTGGCCAGGATCACTTCGTCCACCTCGCCGCGCTCGACTCGGGCGACGAGAGTGCCGGTTCGCAGTTGATCGGGGCCGACGCCGTGCAGCGGCGAGAGGGTGCCGTGCAGCACGTGGTAGATGCCCTGATAGCTTTGAGTCCGTTCGACGGTTTCGATGCTGGTTGGCTCCTCGACCACACAGACCAGGCGATGATTGCGGGTGGTGCTGGAGCAGTAGAGGCAAGGATCAATGTCGGTGACGCTGTTGCAGACCGAGCAGAGGCGCAGGCTGGCCTTGAGGCCGCGCACCGCCTCGGCCAGCGCCGCTGCATCCTCGTCGGTCGAGCGGAGGATGTGGAAGGCGTAGCGCTGGGCGCTCTTGGTGCCGACCCCGGGCAGCTTCTTTAATTCTTCGATCAATCGCGCCATCGGCTCTGCATAGCGTGCCACGGTTTCTGGCTCCTCACGAACGGGGCTGCGGTTGGGGTTCGAGGTATCCCACCCTTGCGGCAAATACAGAGACGCCGCAAGGATGGGGTACCCAGCTTTTATAGCGTTCGGTAGACGAGGCCGGCAAACTGATCTGGACTCATCATGCCGGTGCCGTTTGCTGCATCGAAATATGTTGTGGGCTTTTTGGCAATGGCTTCCTGCTCACTGGCTCCGGAGTCTTTGAGCGTAGCCACCTTGTCGCGAACAGTGGCGAGCATATCGTGAAACTTGCGCAGTTCGGCCTTTGAGCCCAAGAGGCCGTGGCCGGGGATGATCTTCGTGTCGCCATCTGCCACGGCGAGCGCCACCTCGGCGGCGCGGATCATGCCGCCAATGGTGCCGCCCGTGCCTTCATCGATGAAGGGATAGAAGCCATTGAACCAGATGTCGCCCACGTGCAGCACATTGGCCTTGTGGAAGTGGATGTAGATGTCGGTGTCAGTGTGCGCCGGGTCAAAGTGCACGAGGTCAATCGAATCGCCGTTGCGCCATGCGTGCAGCGAGTTATCGAAGGTGATCGACGGCAACGCACCGGCTGGAGATGCGGGCACATCACGTTGAAACATCTTCAGCGTCTGCGGTGTTGAAAGGCGCTCGCGAGTCTTCTGATGGGCAAAGATGGTGAACCCATCTGCATGCAGTGCCTCATTGCCGCCGGTGTGGTCCATGTGCCAGTGGGTGTTGATGAGTGCGAAGGGTGCGTCCTTGCTCAGCGCGGCGATGGCTTCGCGAATGCGCGGGACAGCCGGTGCATAGCTGGAATCGATGAGCAGGTTGCCCTCCGGGCCGGTCTGCAGGACCATGTTGCCGCCTTGTCCCTGGAGCAGATAGAGATTGTCATAGAGCCTGGTAGTCTTGATGGGTGTGTTGGCGGCATCCGCGTGCGCCTGGGCCGCGCGCCCGTTGACCGCCGCGCTCTGTGCGTTCATCCAGCGCGGCGTCAGGGCCGCAACTCCTGCTGCTATTCCAAACTCAAGAAAGCTGCGGCGATTCATTGCGTTGCGCATCGCACTTTCCTCCCTTCGGTCTGTAACTGACTCAGCGGCGGCAAAGGTCAGCCGAGCCCCGGCAGATTAAGTCCGCCGAGCAGGCCCTTCATGCTGGATTGGATGGCTTCGTCGGCCTTGCGACCGGCTTCATTCACCGCGGATACAACCAGATTCTCCAGCATCTCCACGTCCGGCTTGTCGCCGCCGAGGCCTACGACGGCCGCCGCATCGATTTGAAGCTTGAGAAGCTGCTTCTTGCCATTCATGGTTGCGGTTACGGCTCCGCCGCCGCTCGATCCCTCGACGACAGTCTGGGCAAGCTTGTGCTGGATCTCTTCTTGCATCTGGTTGGCTTGCGAAAGCATTTCGGTGATTTTGAGCGGATTGAGCATTGATTTATTCTCCTGCAAGACTCTCAAATTACGTGCCGCAGCAGCTTAAGCCCGTGGTTGAGTTGGCACTTCTTCGGCCCGACTAAAGTCGTGCCCTGATACAAGGCCGACTCCTTAACGCACGCTCCTGATTCACTTCTGGCGCAGGTCCACGACGCTGCGCACTTCTGCATTGAAAATCTCTCTCGCACGCTGGACTAACGGATTGGCAAGCGCAGCCTCTTGAATGCTGCCTGCGATCGGCGTGGCCATCGGCAAGGCAGATTGACCGGTTTTTTTGCTGGCGTCTTCGCTGGGAACAATTAAAAATCGGGTGGGAGCGCCCAGCCGTTGCAGCTCCTGGCGGATGATTTTCTCGGCCGCGGCGTTGATCGTCAATGCCAGCATCTTTTTGCCCATGGAGGCGGTCTCAATGCGCAGGCTCGCGCCGTCGATGGCCCATGTGGCAGCGCCGAGCAACTGCGCCGCTGATTCGTGGCCGGCCTCGACCAGCGCGCTGCCGACGGCGTGGCGAATGGACTCGATGGTTGCAGGGTCGGCGGGTGCGGTGGCAATCTCTGAATTCGCTGGGGAGATCGGCGCGGCGGCGGGCGCGATGGGGGGAGACGGGCGTTCCAGCGTTGCGACCGGTGAGGCTGCTGAGACCTGCTTGGAACTGGACTCCATTTTTGGTGTACTGCCCCAACCGCTGCCTGTTGAACCAAAGGGTGAGAGCGGGGCGACTGCAGGGGCTGAAGCTGCCGGGGCTGGGCGCGGTGCGCTTGCTTGCGGTCTGGGTGTTGAGGCTGGGACAGATGCTGGTCCGGAAGAGCGCAGGCCTCCACCAGATGCCACGCCGCTCAACAGCTCTTCAATCGGCAGCAGGCGCTGAGCGTGAATCAGCTTGAGCAGGCCGAGTTCAAGATGGAAGCGCTGCTCCTGTCGGTAGTTCAAATCGTCGAAGGTGCGCAGGACGATTTGCAGATTGCGGGTGATTTCCTCTTCGGTAAACAACAGAGCTGTGCGGGCGGCGCGGGCTCTCTCGTCGCCGGAGATTTGCAGCAGCTCGGTCTTTGCGCCGCCCAGCTTGGCCATCAGCGTGTTGCGCAGGTAGCGGACCATCTGCCTCGCGAGCGAGGACGGGCTGTGGCCGGCATTCACCAGTAGATTCAACTGTTCCATAAGTTCGGCGCTCTGGCCGGCGGCAACGACCTCAAGCAGCCGTTCAAAGACCGCATTGGGCACCGAGCCCATCAGCTCGCGAATCTGCGCGGCGGAGAGCACTGCGCGGCCATTCTCCACAGGCGCCGATGCGATGGCCTGGTCCATGATCGAGAGCGCGTCGCGCATGGAGCCGTCGCCGGCCTCGGCAAGCAGAGCCAACGCGGCATCCTGGGCGGTTACCTCTTCGTTGGCCGCGATCATCTTCAACTGGGCCAGGATGTCGTCGAATTTGACGGCGTGAAAGCTGAAGTGCTGGCAGCGGGAGCGGATGGTCTGGGGAATATCCTCGGGCTGCGTGGTGGCCATCATGAAGATGACGTGCGCCGGGGGTTCTTCGAGGGTTTTGAGCAGCGCGTTAAAGGCTGCCTCGGTGATCTGGTGCGCCTCGTCGAGGATGTAGATCTTGTAGCGATCTCTGCTAGGCGCGTAGCGGGCGGCGTCACGGAGTTCGCGAATCTCGTCGATACCGCGATTGGTGGCCGCGTCGATCTCGATAACGTCCACAGCATTGCCCTGGCGAATCTCGATGCACGAATCGCAAACGCCGCAGGGCTCGGGCGTGGGACGGGCTTCGCTGCCGATCTCTGTCCGGCAGTTCAGGGCCTGGGCGACGATGCGGGCGATGGTCGTTTTGCCGATGCCGCGGTGGCCCGAGAAGATGTAGCCGTGGGCGATGCGGTTCTGCGAGAGGGCGTTCATCAGCGTGCGAGTGACATGATCCTGGCCGGCGACGTCGGCGAATCGCTGCGGACGGTATTTTCTGGCCAGAACCTGATAGCCCATGGGTGAAGACGCTCCTTGAAGGCCCCCGCAGTTCCGCAAAGGCCTAGAGGCGATTGTATCGTTCCGGGGCGGGAGTGGAGCAATCGGTATGCGAAGCAGTGGTGCAGTTTCCGGATAACTGGTTTACCGAAAGGAGAAAGAGTTTTGCTCGAAAACCGAATTCAGATACCGCTTGGAAAACTGCGACTACCGCCCGATTCGATCCCTTTACTCAGGTAGAATCATGATGAACTCAAAAAAGGCGGTTGGACTTCCGTGAGGCACAGAATCCGCTGTTTCTCAGCAGCTCTGGTTTTCATTGCGCCGATTTCCACTTCCGCGAATGGGCACAACCAGCGCCAATTTCATTCCGATGAATTCAAGGTTTATGAAGCTGCCTTCGGCCCCATGGACAACTTTCCTGGGGACCCCCCTCTGGCTAATACGCCTGCGAAGGTGCTCCCATCCAATTCGAGGACCGTCATCATTCCTGACGATGTAGCGGCTGGCATGATGATACACAAGGTCAATCCTGAATACCCTAAAAAAGCCAGAAAGGCACGCATATCCGGAATTGTGATCCTCAAGGCGACAATTTCTAAGGCAGGAGAGATTTCGGACCTTCACGCTGAATGTGGCCCGGAGATTCTACTGGAACCTTCGCTCAAGGCCATCCGTAAGTGGAAGTATCGCCCTTATCTCTTGCGCGGCGAACCCGTCGAAGTACAAACAACAATAAAAGTTACGTTCGCCTTGGGCGACAAGAATAAGCTACCGTTCAGCACGGGCTCCTGCCCTGTCGAATAGCCGTCTCTGGCGCGTGGCCCGAGCATGGACTTTGCCTCCATTTAATCCTCGACAGGGAGTGACGCTGTCATAGATGGGGCATGGTTTCCTATGGCAAAAGGAGATTCATCAGCGTTGGTGAGCGGGCCACTTGATTGCCCGCGAGCAACGCGGCTGGCCTCGCGATACAATCTAGTCATGAGAATTACGGTCGGTGTCTCGGGCGGAATCGCCGCATACAAGGCGGCTGAACTGGTGCGTGTGCTGCAACGGCAGGGCCTCGAAGTCCACGTCGTGATGACCGAAGCGGCCACCAAGTTCGTCCAGCCGCTGACGTTTGCCGCGCTGAGCGGCCACAAGGTTATCACCAGCCTGTGGGACGATGCCGGAACAGCCGACGGCGGGTACGACTCCTCGATTGAACACATCGGCGAAGCGCAATGGGCCGATGCGCTGGTCGTAGCGCCCGCGACGGCCAACATCCTGGCCAAGTTCGCCCACGGCATCGCCGACGATTTTCTGACTACGATGTACCTGGCGACGACCGCGCCGGTGCT
>JBEKOA010000104.1:0-16046 GCA_049522255.1 Occallatibacter sp. | reverse complement strand
ATAGGCGTCGTAACCCAATTCTAAAGCCCGCGATCCCCACCACTACTCGATCGATCCCACCTATCTCCGTTCAATCTCTCCGCCAACAAATCACAGCGCACAGGGTATTTTGCAAGTGGCTCCAATTTTACAAGTATTCTGACCTTCACGCAAAAATCACGTACTGAGGTGATAAGCAATCTCGCCCCGAAGCTGCCGCTCGCCTGGGTGCGGATTGGTTGTGCCAATGACTGACCGAATGCCGATGCGTATCGAATCCCATGCTGAGATAGCCCGGCGCACCGACTTCAACCCGACGGGATTTGATCCCCTGAAAAGAGATCTTGACACTGCTTTTGAATTGGGCTAATACTAGTTCTCAACCGGCGAGTCCCCTCTCTCCGGCCGAGCCGATATCATCCCCGCAGTCTGCCAAATGGTGTTTCAGATCCCCAACTCCCGAGCGCGCGCTCGTCTTCGCTCGTGGGCAGGAACTGTCACCTTTGCTGAAGCGGGACATGAGGCGGCAAAACCGCGAGTCCCTTCTGCAACGAGTTGAGTTGCGGCCGACGCCAACCGAACACTCAAGGAGGACGATGTGAAGAAGCAATATGTAAGGCCTGAAGTGAAATGCCTGGGGTTACTCCGCTTGGTTACCAGATTCTCGTTCTAAACGTTGCCAAGGCGCAATAAGTTGCAAAGAGTAAGAGAGTATTCGGATGGAGCGTGGGGCTCCATCCGAATGCGATCGAGTCAGCGATTTCCAGTGGCATAACTCGAACATAAGTACCCCAAGCCGATTGGGGCCCGGTCGAACGGACAAAACGTTCCGCCGCTGAGCGGACTTATGCTCAACGAACCGCGAGCTGCGAGAAAGGGATTGAACCACTACCCATATGCTTGCTCAAGTCAGCCTTTCACGGAATATGGACGTCATTGCGCAACGGGTTCAGGATGAAACTGTCCTGTTTGACATGGGAACTGGAAATTACTACTCCCTGAACGAGTTAGGCTCCGAGGCCTGGGATTTGCTCGCAGAAGGCCTCTCGCTCTCTGAAATTGCTGCGCGTTTGGCTGCGGGATACGACGCTCCCGTGCAAACGATTGAGGACGATCTTCAGGCCTTGCTGGACGAGTTAGTTCAAGCCGGCTTGCTTGTAAATTCGAAAGCCGGGGACGAAAGTCGTGGCTGATACGTTTCTGCTGATCCGCATCGCCGCCTTTGCGGCGATCGTGCCTTTGCTGACTCGTCTGCCAATTCGCCGACTGGAAGCTCTGATGGAACCCGTGCGTCCAAATTCTGAGATTGATCCAGCGCTTGCAGAGCGGATCATCAGGTATACAGAGTTAGTTTGCCGTGCCGGCCGCCGTCTGATTGCTCGTCTTTGCCTGACGAGGGGCTTGACACTTTATTACTTTCTAAGGCGCGCGGGAGTCAATGCATCTCTCGTATTCGGCGCCGGCACAGTGGATGACAACTTTGCCGGTCACTGCTGGCTAGTTCGCAATGGCCAACCTTATCTGGAGAAAGTTGACCCCAGGTCGTTCTTCACTCCCATTTACTCTTTCGATGGGTTCCCCACAAAGGACATCGCGAGCCGCCCGGCCGGAGAAGCGCGTGGATGAGCATATCTCAGCAGTTGAGTTGCAGCTTTCACGGGATAGGTATAGATGTATTAGGGCCGCAGGCCGCGGTTTCCTCGCTTGCAAGCCGCCTCGGACAGCTGACTGCCGAGGCCAACGATGGCGAGAAACTCCACTTTGAGTTTTTCACCGCACCTTCTCCCTCTATGCATCGCATCGACAGGCCGCGAGGTCAGGGACGAGCGTTCTATCAGCCCTTGACCGGGGATGCGACTTATTACCCCGATAGCGATGAACTGTATCTGGATTACGGAGGACGAGCACGGGCTCTCTGCAGGCCCGCCGAGGGTCATTGTTTCATCTCCCTGCAGGAGCCGGAGTCTGATCAACTTTGGCTCGGAACGCATCCGCTGTTTACCATTCCGCTGATCGAGATGTTGAAACGGAGGGGCAAGTTCAATGTGCATGCGGCCGCATTTGCTTTGGGAGGGTGCTGCGTCCTGCTTCCGGGAACAACCGGGGCAGGCAAATCCACATTGACCGTCTGTTTGTTGCGTGGCGGCCTCGACTTTCTCGGCGATGACATGGCATTTGTAGAGCGACGCGATGGACTCCGCGTTCTGGCCTTTCCGGAGAGTATTGACATTACGGATACAACCGCTTCTTTCTTCCAGGAGTTGCACGCGCTTACCTATCGGCCCAAGCGTCCAGGGTGGCCAAAGCACGAAATTCGATGCGGCGATTACTTTTCGTCGCGGCTGGCATGGAATGCGCAGCCCAAAGCGATTGTATTTCCTCAAATCGGAAAAGCATTCGAGAGCAAGTTGACTCCAATCACCAGCGATGAGGCCTTTCTGGAATTGGCTCCGAATGTGCTATTGACTGAGGCTGAGTCGACGCGGGCTCAGTTTGAAGTCCTCGCTCAACTGGTGAAATCGACGCCGTTGTACCGGCTGCGTACCGGGCGCGATTTCGACCGCATTCCCCAGCTTGTTGGAGAAACACTGCAATGAACGCATCCGGAGAAGCGCTTCTGCTTTTGGATTGCTCACTCCTTCGTCCCGATGAGGCGGCTGTTGAGCGAATACGCCAGCGAATTGTCGCCGGTGTGGACTGGATCGAGTTGCTCAGGATCGCAATTCCGCACGGGCTACTGCCAATAGCCTCGCGTAACTTGGCTCTTCACGCGGCAGACATCATTCCGCCGCAGACTCTTGCGCAACTTGGAGCCTACCGAAAAAGTGTGGAAGAGCGAAATCGGCAACAGGTTGCGGAATTGTCGCGATTGCTCGAGTTGTTCGCGGAGGAGGCGATCCGCGCCCTGCCTTTCAAGGGGCCGCTGCTTGCCGCGGTGGAGTTTGGAGATGTGAGCCTGCGAGAGTCTCACGATCTCGATTTGTGGGTGCATCGCCGGGATTTGCCTGCCGCGGGCCGGCTTCTGCGTGCGTCGGGATACCGTGGAGTCATTCACAGAAAAGGAGTTCCATGTCTTCTCCGGCCAGACCGCGGAGACTGTCAAACGGAATTCCAGAATTGGAACGGCGAGGTGCAAATCGAGTTGCACGACGAACTCCAATCCAGGCAGTTTTCATTCCTGCCGGATTTCGATGAGGTATGGGAACGCCGCCGAACGATATTGATTGACAGAGCCGAGGTTCCGGCTTTCGCTCCGGAAGACCTCTTGCTAACGCTGGCTGTCCATGGTTCGAAACACATGTGGCGTCGATTGAGCTGGGTGGTCGATATCTCGGCAGTGATCGGGGTCCATCCACAGCTCGACTGGAAGGCAACACTGGTCAGGGCTCGGAGATGGCGGTGCAAGCGGCGTTTGTTGTCGGCTGTTCTGCTGGCTGAGAGTCTATATCATCTCGCATTGCCGGAGTTCGTTCAAATGGAATGCCGCAGACGGTCTTACACAAGGTCGTCCGTGTTGAGAGTCGAGAATCAAATCATAGATGGTGTGGATGCAAGGACGATCGGCAACTTTATCTCTGAATTGCAGAATCACACAGAGAACGCCGACACGGTCTTCGATCGGCTGCGAATCGCATTCTCCTACTTAAAGAAGATGCTGAGGGTGGATGAAGCCGAGATGCTTCGTTCCATGCCCGGGAAAACATTGCTACTTTTTCGACTGTCGCGAGGCTTTCGCGGATTTCTGGGGAGGTTTGTGGGGCAGGATTAAGGCCAGTTCATTCTTTCCGAAAGCGCACTCCTTCTTCCGGGTGTCTGTTGCATTCAACCACAGCCGCGCCTCGCAAAGAGACTTCCCAATGAATTTTGCGATGAGCTTCTGGGCGCGTAGTGACGGATGGAATTCAGAGATCGTCACTTGGTGAAAGGAGGAATCTTCTGCCTGTAATGGGGAACGTCTCCAAAACCGCATCCCATCTGATAAACTGTAAGTCGAAGTTGGGTTGGCGGATTTGGTGTCCATTTGGTGTCCACAAATGCAAGATATTGAGTCCAAACCAGTGAAAAGGTAGAACAGAGCGAAAGGAACGAAACCTGCGAAAGTCGCTCATTCTACGTGACATGCATCCATATTGTTGAAAAGACAATCTGGGGACGTAGCTCAGTTGGTTAGAGCGCTGCCCTGTCACGGCAGAGGTCGCGGGTTCGAGCCCCGTCGTCCCCGCCATTCATTCCAAAGTACTTAAGAGTGAATGGCGATCAAAGTGACAGCAAAATCTGGGCACAAACAATAAGGGCACAATAAGCCCGAAATCATGCTGATTTTGCTTCTTTACCCAGCCCGTTTGTGCCCACGTTCGGCACCATCATCTTTACAACCTTGCTCTGCGCGGCCCGCTTGTTCGAGGTCACTGCTTGTGTGTAAACGTCGAGCGTGATCCTGCTATTGGCGTGTCGTAATCGCCGTAGCGAGCTCTGAAAGACGGGAGACCTCCATCTTGCGCTATTCTCCAGTTCCTATCGGGCAGGCATCCGCGATTCCCGGCGAGAGCGCAAGACGCATTCCACCGCCGGTCTCGATGGCCTGTCTGCTGAGGCCGCGCGGGCGCGTCAGGGCGCTACCTCGTTCAGCGACATCGGTGGCGCAGCCATCATCACCGCCGGTGTGATCGCCCCGCCAAAGAGAATGTTGCCGAAGTGTCTACGCTTCGGTATTCCTCTGACTGCTTACTGCAGGTTGAGAGTGACATTTGCCGTGTGTTGCAAGTTGTCGCTGGTGGCCGTGATGGCGATGGTATAACTGTGCGGAGGATGAGCGAAAAAGCCGCTCGTCGAGCCGCAACCGCTCAGCACAGCCGCAGCCGCGCCGCCCGCGAGCAAAACAGCCACGCAGAAGATGCGCCGCATTGCGCGCCTGTTTCTGCGCAGGCCTCGGGCTCCGAACAACAGCAGCAGAGCCAGCGCGAAGGACGTCATGTGGCGTCCGGCCTGTGCCGGCGTCCCGTGCTGTGCAGCCGTTGTGGCCGCCGTCTGGATAGTCACCGTAATGGTCTGCGGGCCGCCGTCGGCTGCAATGCTTGACGGCGAGAAGCTGGCCGTCGCCCCCGGCGGCAGGCCGCTGACGGCGAAAGTCACCGTGCCCGCATAGCTGCTAAAGCCGGGCGTAACCGACAACTTGTAGGAGATGGCGCTGCCCGGAGCCACGGTACCGCTCGCCGGACCGACAACAGTCATGGTGAAGTCAAGTGGCGCCACGGTCACCGTGATGCTGGATGTTGAACTGCTCGAAGTGAAGTTGGTGTCCCCGCTGTAGGTTGCCGTAATGGTGTGCGTGATGCCGGAGGCAAGCGATGCGGTCGTATAGGTAGCCGTCCCGCCGGTCAGCGTAGCGGCATTTAGCAGCATGCCGTTGTCAAAGAAGTTCACCGATCCGCTGGGCGTTCCGCTGGTTGTCGAGGCTACCTGCGCGGTGAGAGTGACGCTTTGTCCGGGCGTGATCGTGGCGCTGTTTGTGCTCAGCGAAGTTGCCGTTGCGGCCTCTGTAACGGTCAGCGTTCCATTCGTGATCGATTCCGTGTAATCGGCGAGATTCGTTCCTGTCACCGATGGAACGATCGCATACGCGCCCACCGCCGATGAGAGAGTTGCACCCGTCGAGAAGGTCTCGGTGAAGTTGTCGCCGTTCAGTGCGCCAGTCATCGTGCCGGTGAAAGCCGGATTGGCTGTGCCATACACCTTTGTTGCGTTGTTGGTTGCGATTGTTAGCGTGGCCTCCGCGATCGCAAGGTTTACCGTGATGGGAGTCGCTGGGTTGTAATTGCCGTCGCCCAAATAGCTCACTGCGACGGTATAACTCCCGGCTGCCTGGTTGGCAGGGACGGTTAGGGTCGCTGCCCCGGAAGCGATCGCGGCAGTCTGTGCCGTTCCGCTGCCGATGGTGTAACTAACACTGCCGCCAGGGGTCGCAATACCCGTGCCTGAGAAGTGTCCGGAGACTGAGATTGTGATCGAGCCGCCGGCTCCATAAGTCATGTTGACCGTTGAGACGGGCCCGGTTAGCGTCGCGTTTGCCTTGCTCACCACAAGAGGCGATGTCGCGTTGGTTAGCGCACCGGCTGAGAAGTTGGTGTCGCCGCCATACTGCGCGGCGTAGCTGTGGCTGCCCACGGTAGGCACGCTCACCAGGTAACTCGCGCTGGCGCTTGCGACCGTGCTCACCGGCATTAGCGCGGTGGCGCCGTCATAGAAGGTCACCGTGCCGGTGGGAGAGCTGGTCAGCACGGAGGGCGGAGCGATTGCGGCGGAGATCGTAACCGGCTGCCCGTAGGCGATGGCAGTGGGCGACGCAGTCACCGTCAATGTTGTCGAAACCGGCGTGTTCGTCAACAGGAAGCTGGCCGCCGTGCCGGCCCCGCTCACGCTCGCCGTCACCGTGTAGGCCGTCGTGCCCGCCGTTCCGTTTGCTGTTGCTGTCACGCTGGCCGTGCCGTCGGTGGCCGTGGTTGCGGGCAAGCCTGTGAAGGTCGCGCTCGCTCCGCTGACGGGCGAGGCAAAAGAGACCGCCGCTCCCGAGACTGGGTTGCCGTATTGATCCACCACGACTACCTTGAGCGGAGCTGTGAACGCCGCACCGATCACTGCGGTCTGCGGTGTTCCGGAGACCGTTGTGACGGAGGCGGGCGAGGCCGCTGAAACTGTCTCCGACGCATTCGCCGCCGTCACCGAGTCGTTGCCGGAGATCGTTGCCGTGTAACTGTAGCTGCCTGCTATTGTCAGCGCAGCGCTCGAAAGGTCGAACTCCGCCACGCCGCCCGTGGCAGTTGCCGTGTAAGTCTTCGAATAACTGCCCGGTCCGGTCACCGTCAGCGTGATGGTATCGGATCCTGTCGTCACCAGCGTGCCGGCCACGCTCTCCTCGTCGACCGTGACCATGCCGGTGTTGCCGCCCGCCGTGACCGTCGCAGGCGGGGATGCGATGAACGCCAACTGCGTCACCGCGGAGTTTACGTTGAACTGGTTGCTCGCGACTGAGATGGCGAGTGCTGGAGAGCTCATGGAATTCAGCGTCAGTTTGGCTGTCAACACATCGCCAGTCCCTGGAAGGCTGACGCTCAGACCGGAGTAGGCCGCGATACCGGTGGTTGCCGAGGTTCCAGTTGATGCACCGGTGAGCGCCCCGCTTCCGGTGGTCAGCGACAGTGGAATCGTGATGCTGTCGGTACCGTCGCCGAACGCGACGGTGCTCTCGTAGAGTTGCACGGTCGGCGCGGGCAGCATCGCCGCGTTCTGCACCACTGTCGACGGCTGCTGCACGAATGCAATCGAGTAATCGGTCTGCACTGCGCCTGCGTCCACGCATGGGTTCGTGGTGTTGTAACCAGGGTAGGTCGTGTTGATGTTCGGCTCGCCGCGCTGGTCCGTCGTCACGCCCGAGGGGATGTTGGCCTTGAGGCCCGCGCAGATCGCTGCGCTGCCCGGTAGCGGGATCATGGTCTGCGTCGGTCCGCCGTTGTCGGCGAGCAGTAGTATCTTCGGGTCGCCCGTAGTGGCGTTGCTGTTTGTGGTGCAGTTGTTGCAGTCGTCTTCGGAGTTGCCGGGATCGAGATTGTTGTAGAAGACGTTATAGCTGGCGGTGACTGTCATGCCGCCGTTGTTGCCAACTCCGGCGCCGTTCTGCCCCGAATTGCCGGATAAAATGCTATTGGTCAACGTCAGGGCGTTGTTGTTGTAGATGCCGCCGCCGAAACCGGG
The DNA here is from genome assembly GCA_049522255.1 of Occallatibacter sp. Classification (GTDB taxonomy): domain Bacteria; phylum Acidobacteriota; class Terriglobia; order Terriglobales; family Acidobacteriaceae; genus Telmatobacter. Next base: position 8,318 of record JBEKOA010000104.1, on the reverse strand, counting down.
GTTTGCGGTGGCGGAGTTGTCAAACAGCGTGCTGCTTGTCACCGTGAGCGTGCCGTCGTTGTAGATGCCGCCACCCATAGCGGCGGTGTTGTTGGAGAAGGTGCTGTCGTTCACCATCAGCGGGCCGGTGTTGCCGGAGTAGATGCCGCCGCCGGAATAAACGGCGGCGTTGCCGGAGAAGGTGCTGTCGTTCACCGTCAGCGAGACGGAACTGGCCCCATCGATACCGCCGCCGTATATTGCCGAGTTGTTTGAGAAGGTGCTGCCGGTTACCGTCAGCGCGCCCTGGTTGCCGATGCCGCCGCCGTTCTTCCCGGAGTTGCTGGAGAAGGTGCTGTTGGTCACCGTGAGCGCGCCGTAATTGTTGATGCCGCCACCCCCGCTGGAACTATTTCCATTTGTAATCGTCAGGTTCGCGATGGCTGCTCCGGTCACGCCGAAGTTCACCGAGAAGACGGAGAAGTCGCTCGACGAACCGCCGCCGGAAACGGTCACTAGATTCTTGAGCGTGGCTCCGCTGCCTGCCACCGGACCTGTGATCGTCGTATTCGACGGAATGTTGAGCGCGCCCGCGCTGCCCAGCGTGATGGTCTGCGCTGCGGCAAAGAAGGTTGAGTCGAAGCTGATACTGGCCGCGCCCGCACTGCCTGCATCAAGCAACGCATCGCGCAGGCTGCACGAGGTATCTGCACCCGTTCCTGGCGTGGTCTGCGCCGTGCAGAATCCGGCGTCGCCTGCATCATCCTGATTGGTTGTCACCACCAGATTCGGCGTGGTCACGGTCAGCGTGATGCTGGCGCTGCTGGCCAGATAGAACGGGGTCCCGGTGAAGGTGAACGCGATAGTATGCGGGCCCACCGTCAACGGCGTCGCAGGCAGGGCGATGCTGAAACTATTCGTCGCCGAACCGGCGCTCACCGTCAGGGAGGCCGAGGCATCCAGCGTCGCGGTAAAGTTGCCTGCGGCGATGCCTGTGGCGTTAAACGGACTCAGCGCAACGGAGATGCTGGGTTGCTGGCCATAGACAAAGGTGGAACTGGGCGTCACCGAGGGCGCGAGCGAGGTGGCGACGGGGGCAACATAAGAGAACTGATCGGCCGGAGATGTGGTGCTGGTGCCTCCAACGGTGGTCACGGTGACATCCACCGTGCCGGCAGATTCAGCCGGAGAGGTTGCGGCGATCTGCGTGGCGCTGAGGACGGTGAAGCTGACGGCTGGCATCGAGCCGAAGTTCACGGCAGTTGCGCCGGTAAAACCGGCGCCGGTAAGGGTCACAGACGTTCCGCCGGTCGTTGCCCCAATGGACGGAGATAAAGCTGCCACTACGGGTTGCGCCACATAAGTGAACTGGTAGGCCGGGGAAATTTGGCTTGAGCCTGCAGGGGTCGTCACGACGACATTCACCGCGCCGGGGGCGCCAGCCGGCGAGGTCAAAATGATCTGCGTTGAGTTGCCGGAGGTAACGGGCGCAAATGTGGCGCCGAAGTACACCCCCGTTTCGGGGCTCAAATCCGTTCCGGTAATGGTCACCGGTGTTCCGCCGGCCGTCGGCCCACTGGATGGAGTGATTGCGGTAATTTGGGGCGGTCCTATATAGGTGAATTGGTCGGCCGCGGATGTGGTGGTTGTGCCTCCAGTCGTGGTCACGGTGACATCCACTATGCCTGGCGTTCCAGGCGGCGTGACTGCAGTGATCATCGCAGAGCTAACGACGGAGAAGCTGGTGGCCGGCGTGGCGCCGAAGTACACGGCGGTTGCGCCGGTAAGAGTAGTTCCCGCAATGACCACTTGCGTTCCACCGTGCGCTGGCCCGCTGGACGGAGAGACTCCGATCACTGTGGGCGACGCCGCATAGGTGAATTGATCGGCCAGAGTTGTGGTGCTTGTGCCTCCAACGGTTTTCACGGTGACATTCACCGTGCCGGCAGCTTCAGCTGGCGAGTTCACCAGGATTTGAGTGGGGCTGATAAGCGTGACGTTGGTACCGGCGATCGTGCCGAAGTTCACGGTCGTTGCGCCGGTGAAGTTCGTTCCGGTAATGGTCACCGACGTTCCACCGGCAATTGGGCCGCTGGCCGGAAAGACGCTGGTCACCGTGGGCGGGGCTGCATAGGTGAATTGGTCGGCCGCGGAAGTTGCGCTTGTCCCTCCAGGAGTGGTCACGGTGACATCCACCGTGCCGGTCCCTGCCGGGGAGGTTGCTGTGATGGTCGTGGAATTGACAGCCGTGATGTTGTTAGCTGACGTCGTGCCAAACCTCACGGCCGTTGCGCCGGTGAAGTTCGCTCCGGTTATGGTCACCGACGTTCCGCCAGCCGTTGGGCCGCTGGTTGGAGAGATTCCGACGACGGCCGGCGGTGCGAGATTGCTCAGGGAGAAGGTCGCAGCCGACAGGCCCGTCACAGCGGCAGTGACACTGTAGTTGCCCGGATTGGTGTTCGCTTTGAAAGAAGCGCTGGCGATACCGCTTGAATTCGTGGTTACCGTGATTGTGTTGCTGCTATTGCTGAAGATTCCGCTGGCGCCGGCAGCCGGCGCTGTGAATGTCACCGTGGAACCCGAAATGGCGATGCCGGCCGCGTCGTTGATCGTCACCGCGAGCGGATTGGTGAACGCTGTTGAAATCGGCGTAGCTTGAGGACTGTCGCCGGCGTTGACAGTAATCGAAGCCGGAACCTGCACCACGGTCACGGTGTCTGTGTTTGAAGCTGCGGCCGTTGCCAAACTGGTGTGAGCCAGATCTCCGCCGCCGTACGCTAAGGCTGTGTTGCTGACCGAGGTGGGAGAGTTGGCCGGCACATTGACCGACAGCATGATTGCCGGGAAACTGCTGCCGCCGGATTCCGTTTGGTTGGAAGTGCAAGTGACCGCCGTCGTGCCGCCGCATGTCCAGCCGGAGCCTGTAAAGCTAGCCAGCGAGTAGCCGGAAGGCAGCGTGTCGGAGACGGTGACCGTGCCGGAGGTTGTGCTGCCCGATGCCGTGTTGTTAACCGTCATCTCCCACACGGCAGTCGTGCCTTGCGTGAAGGTCCCGGTATGGGTCTTTGTCACGGAGAGCACCGGGGCCGGCACGATGGCGATCAAATCTGTATTCGAACTCGTAGAACTGACCCCGGCGCCGGTCGCGGTGGCGGTGTTGTCGATGCTCCCGTTGGCCGTAGCGGAGACATTGACTTCGATCCTCAGCGTCGGATAGCCGCCGCCTTCGGCAATCGCCGAGTCGTTGGTGCACGTCACCGTCTGCCCCGCCGCCGAGCAGCTCCAGCCTGTACCCGAAAAGCCGGCGTAAGTGAAGGCTGAAGCCAGCGTATCGGTGACGGTCATCGGATTCGTGCCGCCGGCCGGGTCGCCGGTGGATCCTGGCCCGTCGTTGGTAATGCCCACGGTGAGCTGCGCGTTCTGCTCGCCCTGCGTAAAGCTGCCGTTGTGCGAGGCGTCCACCGACACCGCCGGCAGATTTTCGGTCAGGTTCACGCACCAGCCTTTGGCCGCTCCGAGGGTCGCATTCGGAAAGCCCGAGCTGAAGAACAGGGCCCATGTGCCGTTGGCATTGCTGCCATTGGTGAACACGTCGGCGAATGTCGAGGCGCCATGCGACGGGGCATAACTGAATGCGCCGGCCGCCGGCGCCGGGTAGAGGCCGCTGGCGCTGGAGGTGAATACGTCGGGAGTGTTGAGATAGCTCAGGTAGGCGGTCGGCTTGTAGCTTCCAGGAGCGATATCCTCAAGCGAACTCGTCACCAAACCGCTGGCGCTATCTTCGAAGATGTAATTGCCAAGCGTAGCTTCCCCGGTGCCGGTGAGATCGCCTTGGGTGGTGTTGGAAAAGAAGTCCAGCGCGGGGCCTGTGGTACTTCCTCCAGGCACAGGACCCTCCACCAGCGACGCGAGTTGGTCGAGGTCATCCGCGGTGAGAACCGAGAAGTTTGTTAGTTGAACTCCAACGGTATTCAGCGTGCCGGGAAGATTGGTCACCGAGATCACCGACGGATTCGGCGTGAATGGCCCGGCCAGGCTTCCACCTTGAATCTCAACCGGCCCCGGATTGCAAAACTGCCAGGTCGTGCTGCTGATGTTCGTCACCGTCGTCGCGGTGTTGATGCGCTGCCAAATCGACCCGAAGCTTGCGTTGTCTGTAGATGTGCCGCTGAAGTTCGCCGTGATCTGATGGTCGCCTTCGGTCAGCGAGCTTGTGGTGAATGCCGCCTGCCCGCTGCCGTTCACCGGCACGGCGCTGGCCAGCGTTACCGGTGTCGAGCTGGTCGTGTCGGTGAACGTCACTGTCCCGCCGGCGGGCACCGGACTTCCTGCGCTCGCCACCGTCGCCGTGATGGTGACGGGTTGCCCGGTCGCTTGCGGATTCTGGCCGGAAGTTACGGTGGTCGTGGTTGTGACGCCGGTGTTCAGCGTCAGCGCGAGGCACCAGCCGTTATTCAGGTTCAGTGATTCGCCGTTGATCGAGTACAACGCCCAATCGCCATTGGCCGGGGACCCATTGAAGGCCTCCCCAAGTGTCAACACGCCGTTGTGCGTGTAGTGGGTATTGTCGGTGCCGTAGGGCGGCGCGAAATTGATCGTGGCCGGAACCTGCGGGATGCTCAAATCGAAAGCCGGCGAGGTCGAGGCCGGGAAGGTGTCGGGGTTTTCGCCCTCATTGTCGTCGGTCGGCAGGTAAGTGCCGCTGGCCGGAGCCGACGTAGTGGGCACGTATCCGCCGGCAGAATCCTCGATCGTCAGGTTTACCGCGCTGGTCACGCCTGAGAAGCTGAAGCCGGAGTCCAGAAAGTCCAGGTTGTTCGCGCCGCCGGGCGCAACCAGCATGAACTGGCCGGCGATTCCGTTCACCGGTCCTGCCACGCCCTCCAGTTCCACGCTCACATCGGCCACCGTCTTGCCGGGGTAGGCGGTGCTGGGAATCTTGATTACCGAAGGATAAGCCAGCCCTGGGTTGCCGCCGATTGGATCGCTGATCGGGCTGTTATTGCACCACGTGTCCCCCGAGGTATTCGCCGCAGTCACTTCCACCAGTTCGGTCGTCGAGTCGCTGCTCGCGCCGAAAGTTCCGGCAACCCCTGCGTATGCTGCCGAGATGGAGTTGTTGCCCTGCGCCAGGGAGGTTGTGCAGTGCGCAACCCCGCCACTCAGCGCGACTGCGCCGCAACCGGAGATGGTCGAGCCGTTAGCGGTGAAGGCAACCGTCCCCGTGGGTGTGCCTGAACTCGCCGTTATGGTTGCCGTGAAGGTGACTGGGGCACTGGAGGCCGAATTGGGATAGGACGCCGGATTTGCCGAACTGCTCAGCACGGTCGTGGTGGAGACAGCGCCGCCGGAGTTATAGGTCAACGTCAGCTTCCAGCCCGTGATCGAAACCGGGTCGGGTGCGCCAAACGCGGTGTCGTTATCGATGAGATAGAGCGTCCAACTCCCGTTGGCACCCGCGTCTAGGAAGGCCACGTTCAGCGTTTGCGCCGAACAAAGCAGGGACGGATTGCCGGTGGGATTGCCGCAGCCATCGGTCTGCGGGAAGTCCCCTGCCACGTCGCCGCCAGGAAGCGGAGGCGCATCGCCGAAGTTGTTGTAATAGTAGGAACTCGGCTTCACCGTGTAGGGCATGGCCGTCGTGAGCCAAGGGTTGTCGTACGGCGCGGCATTGGACGCGGTGTCGGTGATCGTGATGATGTCTCCGCTGGTCCCTTGTAGTCCGTTACAGGAGGCGGTTTGGCTGGGATTTCCATCGCAGCCGTCCTGGCCATCCCCCGTGCTGCTCAGCAGGACGAATTCATCTCCGTTGGGCGCCTTCAGCAAGAACTCCGCGGACTGCAGGCTGAAATAGCAAAAACTTCCGTCCGCGGTGCATGTGCCAGCCGATTTGACGCCATCGAGTTCCACCGAGACGGCCTTCACCGTGCCGCTGGCGCCGCTGACCGAGATGGTCGAGGTGACAGCCGCGGTGTCGCTTGTGGTAAACGACATGCCTCCGCCGGTGAAGGTCGTCTGCGCCCGCCCCGCTGGCGCTATCAGCAGCACGAAGCACGCGGCCAGCGATGCAACCGTTCTGCCGGCGATCTGCCGGGCTGAGCGGAAGAGGTCGGAAAGGTTTGAAGTGCGGGAGGAAAGGCAAGGAACGGAAGACGCTGAACGCGTTGAATCGAGCATATGGATGGACCTCGGTGCTTTCCCGTGTGGAGCACAATGGGATGTTCAGTCAGATTTGGCCGGAAATTCACCCCTCCGGCGCGCGAGCCCGCCGCCCAGGGAAGAGACACACCCACTGCAATATCGCGTGGAAATGTGCCCCCTTTATAGCGGTTATGACAATTGCTGTCAAGCGATTCGGGCTTCGTCCGCGATCGCCAGCGGTCGAGCATTCGTAATCCGTTCGATGACCGCTATGGTCGCTAAGCAGGCGAGACAACTCACCAGGTTCATTGCGTTGGCGCGCTCAGTGCCGGCTGCCTTGCCGGTGTTCGCGAAGCCGGTCGAGCGGCAAGGTGCGCGGATCGATTTCAAGCTGCAGGTCCGTAACTACGTTTGAGTTCCTGTTCCCTGATCTTGAAGGGGACGGAGGAATTTACTGAATGAGTTGATAGCGCTTCATCTGTTCGAGCAGTTCCGTCAGATCAATGGGTTTCATGAGGTACTCGTCGCAGAGTTCCTGGAAGCAGAGGACTACCTCTTTAACATCATCTACTGTCGTTGTCATGATGACCTTTACGCCGGCGGTCGACAGGGTCCCGTGCTCCTCTTCGATGGCCCGGATACGCCGGACGGCTTCGCGCCCGTCCATTTCGGGCATCATGATGTCCATGCAGATCATGTCGTAAGGCTTTTTCTGCTCCATCGCGATGCGAAACGCTTCCACAGCCTCTTTTCCGTTCACTGCGACATGACATTCTCCATACCGGGACAGAAAGGTCTGCAATAACAGCCGGCAGGCAAAGTCATCCTCCGCCAGCAGGATTCGCAGAGACTTGTCCATTTTAGGCGCGATGGTCTGAGCTGAATCAGTGGACGATTGGCCGCTGGGAAGCTGTCCATCCAATTCGTCTATGTTTGCCTGGATGCTGGCCTGGTTGCTCACGGCAGGGTTTCGAATCAGTTCACTCAATCTGTCGGCTGCAGAAATGAGGGTGCGGACTTGCTTCGGCGTGATCGCAGTGCTCTGCGAGCGGAGAAGATCCAAATTCTGCTCCATCTTGCAAGAAAGCTCGCGTATCTTCATGAGGTCAAAGAACGCAGCACCGCCCCAGATGAAATGTACTCCTCTTGAGACGCGACTCAGTCGATCTTCATCGGTCGCTGCCCCGCCCATCGCCAAAGAAAGAAGGTCTGCCTCGATCGCCGCCAGGTGTTCGCGGCAATCAGCCAAGTAATCCTGCGCCAGTTCATCGTTCAGGTCAATCATCGACGGTCATCCTCAAAACTACTGGTGTTGTTTGCAGCTTCAGCCATCCGGTCCGATTCACGATGGCCTTGAATCGTTCAAATTCCTTCACTGCGCGCGGCAGCAGTTCGATACACAGGGTCACATCTGCGACACTCGCCGCCTCTTCAATGTCCGAGGTGATCGACCGCAGGCATGCGGCGCCGACCGTCGCCGCCGCTCCCTTGAGAGCATGCGCAAGCAACCGGACTGCTGGCGCGTCACCGTCTGAGAGCAGCTTGCGGAGATTCGTCAACTGAACCGGAAAATCATCGAGGAATCCCTTGACTACGGCGCTGGCCAGTTGGCGGTCTCCCATCAACCGCCGCAGCAGGGGCTCCTCATCGAAGGTGAATTCGACTGCTTCTCGTGCGGCCTGGTGCAGGGGCTCCGGAAGAGCATGGGCCGGAGCCACAGGCATCCACCTGTTGAGCATTGTTGCCAATTGCGGCAGTTCCAAAGGCTTTGAAAGATAGCCATTCATACCCGCGCTGAGGCATCGTTCCCTAGCGGAAGACGTTACATCCGCAGTGAGGGATATGATCGGGATCATTGAATGAATTGAGTTGCGAATCTGGCGGGTTGCCTCATAGCCGTCCATCACGGGCATCTCGCAGTCCATCAGCACCAGATCATAGTCCGAGCGCTTGACCGCACCGACAGCCTCTGCGCCATTTGGGACTGCATCGGCCTTGTAGCCCAGCTTCTGCAGTTGAGCAAGAACCACAAGCTGGTTGGTGAGGTTGTCCTCTGCCACCAGGATTCGCCCATCATGCTCGATGGGACTCTTAAGACGCGACTCGATGGAGGGCGCCTCCGCCTGCTCGCCCGCGCAAGCTATCTCGCTGGTAGCTGGTCTTTCAAATACCGCTGTGAACCAAAAGGTGGAACCATG
>JBEKOA010000103.1:0-16097 GCA_049522255.1 Occallatibacter sp. | reverse complement strand
GCGTCCATCGCTGCCGGCGGGCTCGTAATCATGGGCCGTGAGCAGCGCATCGTCATGGCCAAAGAAGTCTTACGAATCTCCATCGACAAAGTAATCGTCGACTATGATTTTCGCAATGACAGCGACATGGATTTAACGACGGAGGTCGCCTTTCCCGTCCCTGACTATGGCCTCGATATGGGGAATATCAAGCCATCGGATCAGGGATTCGATGATTTTCGTCTTTGGGTAGACGGTGCGCCAGCCAGCTTTAAGGTGGAAGCCCGGGCATTCTTGAAGGACAAGGAGTTCACGGAATTACTGCGGACTATGCACGTCGATATAGCCAGCTTTGGTCATGCAAGCTCGAACGACAATAGCCCAGACATTCACAGACTCACGGCTATGCAGCATAAGCAACTCGAAAAGATCGGTTTGGTTGATCACGGTTATGATGGTCCGAATTGGCTCGTCCGGAAGAAGTACCACTGGCAGCAGACCTTTCCAGCGCACAAAATCGTTCACATGCGGCACGAGTACTCTCCGACAGTTGGATCGCTGAATAGCATTAAATACGGCCTGGGAACAGACCCCGATCCCGCGAGCGCGCAAGCACTCAAGGGCTTCTGCATAGACGGCCGCCTCCGAACAACTTTGCAACAGATCGCCAGAAGCAAAGACAAAGATGCGCCGTACTTCTACGTCGATTTCATCCTGACCACAGCTAACACGTGGAAGACGCCGATCGAGGACTTTACTCTAGTTGTTGAGCGGCCGCACCTGAAAGCACCGGACACTCCGACGTTGGCAAACTATGTGAGCTTTTGCTGGGATGGACCGGTCACCAAGACCGACGCCGACCACTTTCTTGCTCATGCAGTCAACTTCGTCCCAAAGAAGGAATTGTCGATTGGATTTTTTGATGTAGAGAAAAGCGCCTTCTAGGACGCGTGTTCAAGAATTCGAACTTCGGATTGATGCCCGTAGGCGAACCCTTCAATTCTCCATCCGCATCCCATTTCGCTGTACAATCCGAAGAGAGCCGTATAACCAGCCCCGCAACCGGAGCTGCTTTCGCGCATCTAAGTTAAAGGGTTCCCTATGACCGCATCCCGCGAAAAGACCGAAGCGCGCAAGCTGCCCATGATGCCCATACGGGACATGGTGATTTTTCCCTATATGATGACGCCCTTTGTCGTGGGCCGCGAGTCGAGTGTGCGCGCGCTGGAAGAGGCGCTCACCGGCGACCGCAAGATCTTTCTCGCCACGCAGCACGACGCAGCCATCGACGAGCCCAAGGCCAAGGAGATCTACCAGGTCGGGTCCATATGTAACATTGTCCAAAGCGTCAAGATGCCCGACGGCAACATCAAGGTTTTAGTCGAGGGTGTCGAGCGCGCCAAGTCCATCGAGGTCAATGACCGCGACGGATTCTTTGTAGCTACGGTGCGCGTGGGCAAGAGCAACTTCGAAATGACCCCCGCCGTCGAGCAGTTGATGACGCGCGTGACCGGGCTCTTCGAGCAGTACGTCAAGCTGCAGCAGTCGCTCAACTACGAGACAATCATCGCCACGGTGCGCATGGACGAGCCGGCCAAGCTGAGCGACACCATCGCCGCAAATCTGCAACTGGGCATCGAAGAAAAGCAGGAACTGCTCGCCATCTTCGACCCGGCAATCCGCCTGGCGCGCATCGCCGACGTGCTGGATGTCGAGATCGAGAAGCTCGATCTCGATCGCAACATCCAATCGCGAGTCAAGCGCCAGATGGAGCGCGCGCAAAAAGAGTACTACCTGAACGAAAAGATCAAGGCCATCCAGAAGGAACTGGGCCGCGGCGAAAAAAGCGAGTTCGACGAACTGCGCAAAAAGATCGAGACCGCCGGAATGCCCAAGGATGTGCTGGACAAGGCCATACAAGAGCTCAAAAAGCTCGAAGCCATGCCGCCGATGTCAGCCGAATCGACGGTGAGCCGCAATTACATCGACTGGCTGCTGGCCGTGCCGTGGAAGAAAAAATCGAAGGAGACGCGCTCCATTGATTTTGCTGAGAAGGTACTGAATTCGGACCACTATGGCCTGGAAAAGATCAAGGAGCGGATTCTCGAATTTCTTGCCGTCCGCCAATTGGTAAAGAATCCCAAGGGCTCGATTCTCTGTTTTGCAGGGCCTCCGGGCGTGGGTAAGACTTCGCTCGGCATGTCCATCGCCAAAGCAACAGGCCGCAAGTTTGTGCGGCTTTCCCTAGGTGGTGTGCGTGACGAGGCGGAGATTCGCGGCCATCGGCGGACCTACATCGGCGCGCTGCCCGGACAAATCATTCAGCACATGAAGCGCGCCGGCACCAAGAACCCCGTCTTTCTGCTCGACGAAGTAGACAAGATGGCGTCGGATTTCCGCGGCGATCCGGCGTCAGCCCTGTTGGAGGTTCTAGACCCGGAGCAGAACATCGCCTTCCAGGACCACTATCTCGACGTGGACTACGATCTCTCGCAGGTTCTCTTTGTGGCCACCGCGAATGTGATGCACACCGTTCCCGCGGCCTTGCAGGATCGCATGGAGGTCCTCCGCCTGCAAGGATATACGGAGCAGGAGAAGTTGGAGATCGCGCGGCAATACCTGCTGAAGAAGCAGCGCGAGCAGACCGGACTGAGCGAGAAGAACATCGTATTCAAAGATGACGCGATCGTCGAGATCATCCGCAACTACACGCGCGAGGCCGGCGTTCGAAATCTCGAGCGCGAGATCGGCAACGTCTGCCGCAAGGTGGCGCGCAAGGTCGTCAAGGCAGGCGCAAAACACAAGGAAGAGCTGACGGCTGCGAATATTCACGAGTTTCTCGGTGTGGCCAAGTACCGCGACTCCGAGGTGCATGAGAAGAGCGAGGTCGGCCTGGTGACTGGCCTCGCCTGGACCGAGGTGGGTGGCAGCATTTTGACTACTGAAGTGCAAGTGCTCGACGGCAAGGGCAAGCTCACCATCACCGGCCAGTTGGGCGACGTGATGCAGGAGTCGGCACAGGCCGCGCTCAGCTATATTCGCGGACGCGCGCAGGCATTGGGATTGAGCCGCGAGTTTTATCGCAACGTGGATCTGCATCTGCATGTGCCCGAAGGCGCCATTCCAAAAGACGGCCCATCGGCCGGCATCACCATGGCCACGGCGCTCGCCAGCGCGCTGGCCAAGATCCCGGTGCGCCGCGACATCGCCATGACCGGCGAGATCACGCTGCGTGGCAAAGTGCTGGCTATCGGCGGACTGAAAGAAAAACTGCTCGCCGCCTTGAGGGCCGGCATCTTTGAGGTGATCCTTCCACGCGCCAACGAGAAGGACATCGCCGAACTACCGGACAACATCAAGAACTCCATCAAGCTCCATTTCGTGGATCAGATGGACGAAGTGCTGGCACTGGCCCTGGAGGGCCCGCTGCCGGCCACGATTCCCGCAGGGACAGAGGCGCTGTCCGCAGTGCCGTCGAACGAGATTTCGGCCAATCTGCCGCCGCCGCAGTAAAGCCAGCTTCCAAATCGGGAGCCGCGCCATAAAGAAAAGCGAACATTTTCCTATCCTCTGCCGATAGAGCAGCTTCCTTACTCTTGTTGGTCGAGATGTTGCGTCGTGCTGGGAACGGCAGCGAGTGCTGGTTAAGACCGCACTTGGAGTGAGGTGCGTGATCGGCGGTGGACACTTTAGTAACTTGCGAGGGAAAAACCCTTAGAGTCTAATCAAGAATGACGAGGGGATTATTGCTTCTAACAGCAAAAACTTTAGTAATTAAACATTGTGCAGAATCCGTGTTATCACATGAATGGATTGCCGTTGGTACGATATAGCCGGTATCCATTCAGGCTATTAGGAGAATCATGGGAACCACAGAACTTCTGCTCAAAGCACTGAAAAATCCCCTGCTCGCGAGAACTTCCCTCCCCGGCATCTCTTTTGATTTCAAAACCTCTCATGCAGTTGGCGTGACCGTTCGTACCAATCTCGCGATCAAGTTAGTCATCGGGCTCTTGGTTCTGTGCGCAGCCGGCTCCGCTTACTCCCAAAGCTGCTCCGGCATCTCTCTGGGCACGAATGCGAGCCTGAATGGATTTGTTCCGTTTCCATCGAGCAACGTCTGGAATACCAACATTGCTTCGGCTCCTGTTGACCCGAATTCAGCCGCGATAACCAGCGCGTCCGGGTTTGCCGGATTTAGCTTGCATCCGGACTTTGGCTCCGAAAGCATCTACGGAATTCCCTACGTCGTCGTGGACTCGACGCTCAATCCGTCTGTGCCCATCGACGTGATCGACTACGCTGACCAGAGCGATGTGGTGGTAGCGCCTTACCCCATCACCGCTCCCATCGAGGGTTCTCCGGCTGACTGCTCCGGTTGGCCAGACACATACAACGGCGATGCTCATGTGCTGGTGCTCGACCGCGCGAAATGCGTACTCTACGAGACATTCAACACCAATCGCTGCAACGGGCAGTGGAATGCCTCAAGCGAGACGGTTTGGAACATGAGCAATTATGAAACGCGGCCCTGGGGCTGGACCTCGGCGGATGCGGCCGGATTGCCGATCTTCCCTGGGCTGGTGCGCTACGACGAAATAGCATCCGGCGCGATCAATCACGCCATCCGCTTCACCATGCAGCAAACCAAGGACGATAACAACGGCGGGTACTTCGTCTATCCAGCTACTCACGCAGCGGGCAACCTATGGGGCTCAATGAACGTGATGGGAATGCGGATACGATTGAAGGCAAGCTTCGACATCTCCGGCTTCTCCCCGGTCAATCAGATCATCCTCAAGGCAATGCAGCAGTATGGGATGATTCTCGCCGACAATGGCAGTTACTTCTACTTTCAAGGCGTCTCCGATCCGCGCTTCGACGATGACGATCTGAACAATTTGAAGTCCATCGCTTCGTCCAACTTCGAGGTCGTGCAGGCAACTCCTGAATTCCCCGGCTACGACTCCGAGACAGCGCCTGGCGGAGCCTCGCCAGAGATCAACAGTTTCACGGCGTCAGCGTCAAAAGTAAGCTCGGGATCTCCTGTCACCCTCAACTACAGCGTAAGCGGAGACTCTTACGATTACATTGACGTCATTGGCCCTGTGGCAGCGGGCAGCGGCAGTGTGACAGTCAATCCCACTGCAACACAGACCTACACGCTCAATTCCACGAACGCTTACGGCAGGACCACGAGCGCACCCATTACCGTCACTGTGCCCGGCTCAGTGGTAGTTCCGCCGGTCTTCACCCCTCCGGCCGGCCCTTATACCACGACACAGTCCGTAACCCTGAGTTCGGCGACCTCTCCGTCGGCGACGATCTACTATACAACGGACGGGAGCACGCCGACGACCGGCTCGACAGTCTTTTCCATTTCCAATCCGATCGTTGTCTCTCCTCCGGAGACGGTGAAGGCCATCGCCACAGCCACCGGCTATGCGGCGCCAAGCGCGGTCGCCTCTGCCACCTACTCCTACGGCGCTTCCCCGGCGGCTACTCCAGTCTTCAGCATCGCGGCGGGAACATATACCTCGGCACAGAGCGTAACCATCTCCGATGCGACCCCAGGGTCGAGAATTTGCTACACGACGAATGGCAGTGCGCCGACGTCCAGTTCGACACAGTACACTGGGGCCATCGCGGTCTCATCCAGCGAAACCATCCATGCGATAGCTGTAGCCGCAGGCTACACCGTCAGTTCAACCGCCACGGCCACGTATACCATCATTCCGCCCGTGGCCCCGGCGCCGGCTTTCTCGGTGAGCGCGGGAACATACACCTCGCCGCAAGCCATCATCATTTCCGACGCAATTCCAGGGGCGGCGATCTACTATACCTTCGATGGCACCACGCCGACGACCAGTTCGTCGCAATACGCCGGGTCCATCGCGGTCTCTGTAAACACGACCGTCCAGGCGATTGCCGTGGCCGCGGGCTACACCAACAGCGCAGCGGCTTCGAGCACTTACATCATCAACAAACCTCCTTGCGCCACGCCGGTCTTCTCGGTGAGTGCGGGAACCTATAACTCCCCGCAATCCGTTACCCTCTCCGATGCAACGCGAGGGGTGATGATCTACTACACAACCGATGGAACAACGCCCACCGGCACTTCCACTTATTACACCGGCCCCATTTCGATAACGGGAAGCCAAACCATCAATGCCATTGCAACATCCAGGGGCTACTCGCCGAGCGCGGTTGCTTCGGCCACTTACGCGATCACCGCCTTGCCGCCGGACTAGCCTTTCCCGCGCCTGCTGCCAGGAACGCGGCAGGCGCAACCCCTTCCTGTATTCTCTAGAAGATGGCTTTATCGGTTTTCCAGGTTTCGAAAGCGAGACCTAAAAGGCTCTGCCCCCCGGCCTTCGCTGCATGGATCTTCTTTGCCTACCCTATGCGCTATACGACACAGTTTTTGCTATCCGCCCTCTCCGCAGAACAGTTTCCTTCGCCTGACGTGCCTGAGATCGCCTTTCTGGGCCGTTCGAACGTGGGCAAATCGAGCCTGCTGAACACGCTCACCGGCGAGAAGGCGGCCAAGGTCTCCTCGACGCCGGGACGCACGCGGGCCATCAACTTCTTTGCCCTTCTTGATCCCAGCCAGCAACGGAAGATGGTTTTCGCCGACCTGCCGGGCTACGGCTACGCCAAGATTTCAAAGTCCATCTCGTCTGGTTGGCCAGCCTTCATCGAGCCGTACCTGGCGATCCGGTCTACGCTCAAGCTGTGCATCTGCCTAGTGGACTCCAACGTGCCGCCACAGCAAAGCGACAGTCAGTTGATTGACTGGCTGCGCGCCGCGGGCCGCGAGTTTGCCGTTGTGGCCACCAAGATCGACCGCTTGAGCGGCAACGAACGCACCCGCAGCCTGCTGGCGCTCAAACAGGGCCTGGAGCTGGACGAGGTGCTGGCTGTCTCAGCCAAGACCGGATACGGCGTCAAAGAATTGTGGGCAAGAATCGAAGCTACCGGCGGCCAGCAAAATTGAGACGTTGCGGTACTTCGCTGGCCTGCGGAGGGAAAAAGTTGTACTGCTTGGAATCCCCATGGCCGCTCAGCTCGATCTCCACCGGCACAGCGATCTCGCGGCTCTCCACCTGCTCGCGCACTCTCTCGACAAACCTCTGTGCTGCGCATGTTTCGCAGCGCAGCAGCCGCATTCCTTGCGCCATACGGCCAAGATAACGTGGGGCGAGGCGGAGCCAGCGCCGGGTTGACCAGAGATCCCGGCCTTGTGAGCAGCCAAGGCATTCGCCGGCTACCGCATCCAGCCTGGGCAGCCAATGGGCCTGAGCGCCGGCCACACTCCAGGTCAGCACCGTCTGGCCTTCTTTGGCTTGAGCGGGTTCGATCTGCCGCGCCCCCTGGTCAAGAAAGGCCTCAAATCTCGGCGCATCCAGCGCGCCAGGCGGCAGCAAGTCGGGCAGCACGCCGCGCTCAGCCATCTCGTCTTCAACCTTATCGGGAGACCGGCTCACGCACACCGCAACTGTTTCGCTCTTTCGGATCTCGTTCTTCAGAATGCGCAGCGCCTCGTCGAGCGAGGTCACCAGGAAGTCGATCACACCTTCGCGAATGGCCTGCTTCTGAGTGGCGACGTCTGACGAGGCCGTGAGCGTAGCGGCGCCGGCTATGTTGGCCGCCACCACCAGCGCACTGCCAACGCCGTCGAGATCCCCGGCATAGAAGAGCTTGCCTCCCAATCCAGGCTCCCGATCCGGCGCGGGCTCCAATGCCGCCGCTTGAATCAGCCCTGCGTGGACCCAATCAACTGTTGCGGCGAACGAGCGGCTTGTATCGTTGGTCATCGAAAGACCTCCGTCGAGCAGCTTCAGCGTTGACGTGTGAACGCGATAACCTCCTCCGCAGTGTCGCGGAGAAGAACACTTGGGAGAAAGCGCCTGCAACGTGAGGGGAAAAGCAGGCAACCCGGAATCATCTTATATCCCCGATCGCACCGCTGTTCAAAAAAGAACGATTGTCACGAGTTTTTGATGTCACTTAGACGCTGGGGGTGAGCTCGAGCGCGGAATCCAGCAGACGGAGCCTGGTTCGACAGAGCAGAGTCTTTGTGGATCGGCTGCCATGCCGAACAAGAGGACAAGTCCTCGAAGCATCTATGCCTCTGCGATCGGAAACGCGAACGTCTTTTCTTCTACCAGGTGGAGTAGGATTGGCCGTCCGTGCCTGTCTCCTGAGAGCCGGAGTGGACGTCGTCGATGCCAGGGTCGGTTTGGTCCACCGAGTGCAGCGCATCGCCGGTGTCGGTCACCCATGTGTCCTTGGCGTGGGTGAAAGGGTCCTCGGGGATCGCCCTCAGGTAGCCGTCAGTGAGCAGATCATCGAGCGACTGCGGCGCCTTCTGCTTGTCCATGGTGTAGGAATCGATGGCCGCGCGCATCACGTGCAGGTCTTCCTTAAGCGCCGCTTCCCTGGCCTGCCGCATGGCTCCGACAAAGCTGGGCACGGCCACAACCGTGAGCACACCGATGATCGCCATGACGATCATCAGTTCCATCAGCGTAAAGCCCGCGTCTTGTTTGCCTCTGCTGCTCAAAGGTCCCTCTCGTTTCGGCGTTGTTAGCAGTGTTTGACTTCGCAAGCCCTGCTAACTCCGCTCACCGCATTACCAGTCAGAGTACTTGGTTCCGTCCAGAGCCGTGCCCGTGGACTTGGAGTACACATCGAAGACACTCTGCCCGCCGTAGGATTGCGAGGTCGGGTCGTCTTGCATCGAGCGCAACCCCCATTCGGCACTCCCGGTCATGGGATCGATCGGAATTCTCCGCAAAAACTTCACCTTCTTGGTCTGCACATCCACGCCATTGACCAGCGTCTCCAGATCGGGCGGATAGCCCTGGCTGTCCAGCTTGACCTGGAATGCGTTCCGGTCGGCCGCGTCCTTGTACTTGTCGATGGCGTCGCGCATCATCCACAGGTCATAGCGGAGTTGGCGCTCGTTCTGGCGCTTCACCTCGAAGCGCGCAACGGGAAACGCCGCGGCGGCGAGAATCGCGAGAATGGCCGTGGTAACAATCAACTCGACCAGCGTAAGCCCTCGTTCACGAGAGCGGTCGATTCGGATTGGCTGCGACCTCAACATTTTGGTCCTCATCGGAGCGGCTCCGGGGGCCCTTGCCCCATCGGCTTACCGCACCTGAACGGTGATCTGGTTGCCCTGGGCCGTCACTTGCTGCATTCCGCTCGTGGTCAGGCCCGAGCCGGCAATGACGATGGCGCTGTCGCCCACTGCTCTGGCCTGGAAACTAAGGACGCAGACAACACCCGCGCCGCTCAACCCCGGCGCCCCCGGCGGACGCGCATTATTGACCGTGATCAGACTCTTTTCCGGGTCGTCCTGGTGGATCAGCGTCGGCGCCTTTCCATCCTGACCCAGAAAATCTCCTTCTATCACATTCAAAAGCGATAGTTTCGCTGAATCGTATTTGATCTTCAAAGGCACAGAAGCGATATCCGTACCGCCTGTCAGCACAACCGGTACCTGGAATGTGGTACCCACGGCCATCGGACCAGAGGGCGGATTGAGGATAAGGTTCACACTCTGATTTCGCGGTGGTGCCGCGGTGGCCGCGTGGTTGGGCGAAAGGCCAGATGCCGGACCAGCCGGAGGGGTTACTGCGGCGGATGACGCGGGAGCGGCCGGCGGTATCGTTGCTGGCGCTGGCGCTGGAGTAGCTGCCGGAGTGGGCGCGGGAGCTGCCGCGGGAACTGGCGGAGGAGTGGCACTCTGGCTTCCATTCATCTCCGCGGCATCGTGCATCTGGGCCAGTGCTGCCGGAGCTGCGGCCAACGCGCTGCCGCCCGGAACCGTGCCCACGCTGGAGCGAGGACTGACCGGCTGGCGTACCGGCGGCGCAGGATTCGAGGCCGGACTGGAAACTGGACCATCGCTCGGAACATGGCGGATATCGATCGACGTGCCGACGCCGGTGTCGACAGAGCGCAGATTCACCGCATCGAGAGACTGAGTTCGGACAACGTGAGGCACGATTAGAAAGACCAGATCGTCGTCGGTGATGGTGTGGTCCTTTGAGCCGAACAGATACCTGAGAATCGGAATCGAACTCAACCCTGGGACGCCGTTCCAGGATTCCGTGATGCTCTTTTCCTGAATCCCACCCAGGATGGAGGCCTCTCCCTCACGCAGGCGAATGACCTGGTCTACGACACGCTGATTGAAGATCGGCTCGGTGACGCCGCTGATCGTGACCGGGGCGCCCTCTGAAGATACTTCGATCTTGATCTTGAGCGTCACATCGCGGTCGTAGTGGACGGTGGGAGTCATTTCGATGTTCACGCCCACGTCCTGATACTGAAACTGCGTGTTGACCAGCCCGCTGACCGCCGAGATGCCGGCGCCGGACTGGTAGGAACCGGTGGCGACAGGCACGCGCTCACCGATCTTCATGATGGCCTTTTGCGCGTCCGTGGCCCGAATGCGGGGATTCTGCAGGACTTTTGTATTTGAATCCGTGAGCAGCAGGTTGGCCGTGGCCCCGTTGATCGTCACGGCAAAATCCGACGCCTTCAGATGGGCAAGATCATAGAGCGTCGGACTCGCCGTTGTGCTCGCCGTGCCGGTTGTGCCGGTCGTTGTGCCTGTGGTGCTCGTGGTTCCAGGCGCCTGAAGCGCGATTCCCACATTCGTGGGCCAGGCAATGCCCAGAGTCTTTTCCCAGGATTTGCTTACCTCCAGGATGGCGATGTCCACCACCACCTCGGGACGCGCCCTGTCCAGGTCATTGATCAGTTTTTGTGCCAGCAGCAGCTCGTCCGGAGTGGCCCTCATCACGATCGCGTTCTGGCTGGGCACGGCATAGATTTTGACGTTGGTCAGCACGTTGCGAATGGCCGTCTGCACGTCGGTCAGATCGGTCTGCTGCCAGGCGTTCGATAGATAGAACGTCTGCACCGCCTCTTCATCCAGCTCGGTACGCTTGCCTTTGGTGTTCGCGGCGACAAAGAGCGTGTTGTCGGTGACCGGCCGCCAGAAGGTGTTGGAGATCGTGCCAACAATCCGCAGCGCGTCCAGCAGCGATACATTGTTCAGGTCCACCTGGATGCGCTTTGAGGTGTACTCCGGGTCGAAGAGAACGTTGACCCCGGCGGCTTTGCCGATCGCCTGGTAAATCACCTTGGCGTCTTCCTGCATGTGCAGGGTTACGGGCTCGTTTGAGACAGGCCTGAGCACGGCCGGAGAACCCATCGAATCGAGATTCTCCTGCGCTCCCTCCGGCTGGGCAATGCTGGTCTCGCCCGCGGGCAGCGCTTCGCCGAGCTTTTTCCGCACACTGGCAATGGCCTGCTGCGCGGCCTCATTGCCGGGGTCGATCTCGGCGGCATGCAAAAACTCCGAGAGCGCCTCCTGTGAGCTTCCGCCATTCATCAGCTTGTAGCCTTTGGTAAGGTGCACCGCCGAAGCCGTCACGCGCACCCGGTAGAGCGACGCGCGGAATCCCAGGTCCTTGGGATCCTTGGCGCAGGCCTTCTGGTAATTGTCGAGGGCGGTATCGTAGTCTTCGCGGGACTCGGCGGCCTGGCCGCGCTTGAAGAAGCTGTTGGCCGACTCGGCATGGAGCAAAAGGCTCGACAGGCCAAAGAAGACCAAAACAATAAAGAGCGGAATCCAAAGAGCGGCTCCTTTGAAAATGGAGCTTGAATGCGGGGATCTGGAGGCAGCCTGTCTATCAACGCGGCGGTTCATCGAACTCCCAGGCGTCTTTGCCGGCCCGCTGTGCTGATCGGACCCTTGCGGGCTGCCTTGGCCGCCCCAGACGCTATCATTTTTTGAATTCCTGTGGGTAAAACTTTCCATTCTTGCGATGCCTCATTTTAGCAAAGCCACGTTGAGACGCGATTCAAACCCTGATGAATGCTAGGATTGAGACTTGAGGAGGCTTTCCGATGGCCCGCCAAACCAGCCACGTCATCGTTCAGCCGGCCACAACCGGACCGCAAAAGGCCGCCCGGCCCCGCGACCCGGTCGCCAGCGGCGAGCGGGACGCCGCACACAATCGCATGGCCAGCCATAACTACTTCCTTTTGGAGCGGTTTGAAGCCGGCGTGGCCCTGCGCGGGACTGAGGTCAAGTCGATCCGCGAGGGCAAGGCCAACCTCAGAGACTCCTACGGCCTCATCCAGAATGGCGAGGCTTTTTTGCTCAATGTGCATATTGGCCCTTACTCCCACGGCAACATCTCCAACCACGACGAGACCCGAACGCGCAAGCTGCTGCTGCACCGGGACGAGGTTCGCAAGCTACTCTCCAAGACGCAGATCAAGGGCCACACGCTCATCCCCACCCGGCTTTACTTCCGCAACGGGCGGGTAAAATGCGAACTGGCTGTGGCCAAGGGCAAGCAGGACTGGGACAAGCGCGAGACCGAGCGCAGCCGCGAGGCCGACCGCGAAGCCCGCGCCGCCGTCAACGCCAACAAGCACCGCATGGGGCGGTAGGGTTGTTCCAAATTGGTCTCACCCGTCCCGACTTGACCTGAACGCTAGATCGTCCCATACGAGTTCCATCCACCCATTCGAGTGCATGCTATTCTCGCTCTTCAAACACCCGCAGGAGAGAAGCCATGTACAAGATTACCAAGGAGAAATTTGGGTATTTCCTGACATTCGGAGGCAATATCGACCTCGTTGAGATGAATCGCTGGCGCGAAGAGTGCAAGGCGGCCCTGATCGGAGCGCCAAAGACCTTCGGCGTTCTGATCGATATGCGCACGCTGCGGCCAGGAGCCGTTGCCCCGGACGCGCAGGCGGTGATGGTGGAGGGCCAGGGACTCTTCAAGAAAGCCGGCATGGAGCGCAGTTGCGTCATCCTCGAATCGGCCGTTGTCACCATGCAATTCGTGCGGCTGGCCAGGCAATCGGGCATCTACTCCTTCGAGCGCTACATCAACGCCGCGTCGCATCCCGACTGGCACAAGAAAGCCCTCGGCTGGATTGAAAACAAAATCGACCCCGGCGATTGAACCTTCCGGCATGCGCCGGAATCAGAGCCACCAAGCGCCGCATTGAGCGGCGACGGCACTGCTGTCAACCGTTACTCTTGGCATCAAGCTTCATAGGTGATTCCCCGGGGATATCCGGCTGGAGACCGGATACTCTTCTCTTCAAACTGATTTCTATAATGCACCACACAAAATACAATACGAGTAGTCCTGACGGAATCAACCACAAGGGGCCTCTGCCCCCAATCTGGTTCCTTATGACGAAGACAACCATTTCGATCAAACATAGAGTAAGACCGACGGCTTTGCGGTAATCGATCATTAGCGTCATGATCACGTAGAACGCGACGATTCCACACTCATGAGCAATTGCCGAGTGATTCCAATTCATCATGTCCACCCAGAGCATCCCGAACGCAACGACGACCAGGGCAAACGCAAGAAGTACCATGCGATATTTCCTGTCCCACCTCTTCATAACGAGCCTCACCGCGCCAGCCATAACCCAAAACAACCATCCGCGCAATTATAGGCCGGAGATCACCGGATCACTTCAATCTGAGTTCCCAACGAGAGATTCTTCCACATTCGATCTGTCGTGTAGACCGGGGCCTTTCGCTGCATCGCGAGAGCCAGACAAGCCCGGTCGCCGAGTGAGAGCCCGAAGGGGCGAGTGATGGACCTCAGTTCCGCAGCGGCTCTTGCGTGTTCATCGGTGAAAAAGCAGACTTCGCATTGGAGGTTGGTGGTCCAGTTCCACGCCTGCTGAGCCGGTGCGCCCCTCTCGATCATTCGAGTATGGACCTCGGCGAGGTTGATGCTGCTGAGCAGCGCGCCCTGCAGGATGGGAATGACAATCTCCGCTCCTGGCTCGTTAAAGAACACGGCGAGAATAGCGGAAGAGTCGAGCACCGCAAGGTCAGGCAACTTGATCCGCCTTGGGCCAGCCTGTGCGGCGTGCGGCCTCATCGCGCGCGATCTCCTCTTCTTCTTGGCGCGCTTCTTCGCGACGCTCGGCGATCAGTTCGTCCGACGCGAGAATTCCGGGTTTGGCGAACTGGGCGATCTCACGCTGAATCCGGCGAATGCGGGCGCGGTGCGACTCCATGCGGAGTACGCCGTCTTCTACCTCCATCAGCACGGAGTCTCCAGCCTTGATTCCCATTTGTTGGCGGAGGGCGGCAGGGATCACAACACGGCCGCTCTCGTTGATCTTGGTAAAGACAGGCGCAGAATTGACAGCAGATACCATATTGCCCTCAACCGATATTATGTCACAATAAGATGCTTTTGTCATTACGTTCTGTATTGTCATTCTGATCGCCAAGTACGACCGGATAGCTCGAAATCACTCCACCTTTTCGCCGTCTGACCGACACAGGTGAAATAATGGGCAACATGAAGACTCAACTGTCTTTCGCTCCCCTTGCCGGAATCGAAACCGAATTGCTGGCCGTGCTGGCCGCCGACACCCAAACCGCCAAAGGCCCCGACGCCAAGCCCCAGCCCGCGCTGCTGACCGCGGACCTTTCGGTGATCTCCGCCGCCGAGGCCGCGCTGGCCAGCGGCGAGTTCAAGGCCGGCGCCAACGAGACGCTTCTCCTCCACGCACCTGCCGGCCTGGCCGCCAAGCGCCTGCTGCTGGTCGGCGTGGGAAATCAGGCCAAGGCGACAGTCCACTCTGTGCGAAGCGCAGCCGGAACCGCCGTCCGCTTCACCAAGCCGCGCGGTATTCGCGAACTCATCTTCGCACTGCCCCAAAGCGCCCCGGATCTGCAATCGCTCCCGCTCGCGCCCTGCACCCGCGCCGCCATCGAGGGCGCCTTGGTCGGCGACTTCGACCCCGACACCTATCGCAGCGACCGCAAAGACCAGAGCGTGCAGTCGTTCACTCTTGCCGCGTCCGCCAATGACAACAAGGCCGACCTGGAAGCCGCATTCGCCGAAGGCATCATTTTGGGTGAGAGCCAGAACTTCACTCGCTCTCTGGTCAACGAACCCGGCAACAAGCTCACCCCCTCGATCCTCGGCCGGCGCGCCGTTGAGATGGCCGAGGAGGTCGGCCTCAAGTGGGATCATTTCTCCACCGACAAGTTGCACGAGCTGAAGATGGGCGCCTTTTGGAGCGTCTCGCAAGGCTCCGCCGAGCCGCCCGCCCTGATCGTGATGCGCTATGAGCCGGTTGGAGTGACCGAAGGTCCGGTGCTCGGACTCGTCGGCAAAGGCATCACCTTTGACTCCGGCGGCATCTCCATCAAGCCCAGTGACAACATGGAGAAGATGAAATACGACATGGCCGGGGGCGCGGCCATGATCGGCGCAATGCGCGCGGTTGCGCTTTTGAAGCCCAAGGTGCGCGTGATCGCCGTCGTCTGCGCCGCTGAAAACATGCCTTCCGGCACGGCACAGAAGCCCGGCGACGTGCAGACCGCGATGCCGCTCTCGCCCGACAAGCCGGGCAAGACCATCGAGATCATCAACACCGACGCCGAAGGCCGGCTGGTGCTGGCCGACGGGCTGACTTACGCGCGGCAACTGGGCGCAACCCACCTGATCGACGCCGCCACGCTCACAGGCGCCTGCGTCGTTGCCCTCGGCTATGTGAATGCCGGAGCCTTCTCAAACGATGATGAAACCTGGGGGAAATTCGACGCTGCCTTGGCCACTTCGGGTGAAAAGTTCTGGCGCTTGCCACTCGGCGAGGAATACGCCGAGCTGATCAAGAGCGACATCGGCGACATCAAAAACACCGGTGGCCGTTGGGGCGGAGCCAGCACGGCGGCCGAGTTCCTCAAGGTCTTCGTCGATGACACCCCGTGGATTCATCTCGACATCGCCGGCCTGGCCTGGGTGGAAGACTCCAAGCCCTACATCGCCAAAGGGCCAAGCGGCGTCGCCGTCCGCTCGATTCTGGAGTGGGTGAGAAGCTATCAGGCGCCAGCTTCCAGCTCTTAGCTTCCAGCTTTTAGCTCTTAGCTTTTTTAGAAGCTGGAACCACCAGCACAATGGGTGCCCCATGTATGACAGCTTCGGCTTCTGTCAAGCGCGATTTTTTCTTTCGCGCGCGACATCTCCCTCTGGTGGTCGGGACCGGGTCAAGGGCGCCGCACTTTGGCGTTCATCTTGACC
>JBEKOA010000102.1:0-16161 GCA_049522255.1 Occallatibacter sp. | reverse complement strand
CAAGATGAACGACAAAGTACGCCGCCCTTGACACCCGAATCCCCACCACGGGAGATCCCTGCTATGTTTTTCAAAAAACACGCAAAAAAACAGTATTGACAACGCCGACGCTGTCATACACGGCGCTACAGGTTTCTGCGAACTGTGAGAAATGCTGGCTGAAGCCGTGCCCTTTCAAGACACCCATGCAACCGAAAAGATGAAAAGGGCGCGGCCGAGGCCACACCCTTTATTGAACTCCGAAGTGAAAGGCCGCCGTCAATTCTGCGGAGCCGGAGATGGCGGGGCCGGAGTTGGCGCGGGAGATTGCGGTGATGGCGATGGGGATTGCGGTGCTGGTGCTGGGCCCAGCGGCACATCGCCCGAGTTCTGAGCCGGAGTCTCGGACTTCTTCTTGTCGGTCAAGCGGGTCTTGTCGCCGGTGGTGGTGGGTTTCTTTTTCTTCTTTTTGGATGTATCGCCGGCCAATCCCAGCGGGCCCGCCTGGGTCTGGCGGTCGGCAACTTCGGCGGCGTCGGGAGCGATGGGAGCCATCGTGTCCGTTCTCGGCCCCGCGGCCTTTGGCTGCTTGGGCTGTTTGGCGCGCGCGCTGTAGCGGGTCTTCTGCGTTGGCTTCTCGCTGGCCGTCAGCGGATTCACCGGCTCCGGGCCGGAGCTGGCGATCTGCGCTCCCGCGCCCGCGTCCTCGGTTTGTGTCACCGGCGCAGCGGGAAGAGTCTTGCTTGGAGCCTTGCCGAAGCGGATCTTCTCCTTCTTGCCGGGCTTCATCGACGCCTGATCGAGGCTCGCGTTTGTTTTCTTGCTCTTCTTTGCCGACGCGGATGTTGCGGGAGCGGCCGATGCAGCCTCGCCAGGCGACGCTGACGAAGACGCCTTTTGCCGGAAGGTGCGTGTGCTCTCGCGGAAGCGGGTGCGCTCAACCTTCTTCTTCTTTTTTGGCGTGGGGGCCGTATATGCGCTGTAAACCGGCTTGGTCTGTTTTGGACTGGCACCACTATCGGTGTAGCCGGGCTTGATGTCGATGAAGGCCTGCTCGCGCATGGTGGTGAGATAGTCGCGCATGGCGGGTTCCATGCGGGCCATATAGAAGTCCTGCTCAACCTGCGACTCGACATCCTTATAAGGCGGTACGCCGCCGGGTGTGTGCTGCACGACCTTGAGGATGACGTAGCCCTGCTTGGTGCGAATCGGCTCTGTAAATTCCCCTGACTTGAGTGCGAAGGTCTTGTCCTCGAGCACCTTGGCCAGCTTGTCGCGCTGGAACTGACCAAGGTCTCCGCCCTGGGCAGCGGTTTGACCATCGCTGAAGGAGCGGGCCAGTTGTGCGAAGTCGCCGCCGGCGTGGAGTTTTGCCTCCAGGTCGTCGGCCTTGGCCTTGGCCGCGGCAAGCTTGGCGGGATCGTCCGGCTGCACGCCGCCCTCAACGGAGGGAGCTGGCGTGCCGGTAGAGACGAGAATCTCGGCCAGAGTGACGCTCTCCGGCTGAGCGTACTCCTGCTTGTGCTGCTCGAAGTAGCGTTCGGCCTCGCCGGGGGTAAACTGAATCCTCTTGCCTACCTCCTCGCGCATGACCTGCTGGGTGATGATGCTGCTGCGGATGTTGGCTTTGAAATCTTCAAACGAAACGCCCTGCTCCTTGGCCGCCTTTTCCAGGTCATCCATGGTCTCAAGGTTGTATTGTTTGCGGATCTCGTCGAGCCGCTTGACCAGCTCGGTGTCGCCGGTGATATTCAGTTCCTTGCCCTTTGAGAGCCAGAGCTGCTGATCGATGAGGTTGCGCAGCAGGTCCTTGTGGGCCGATGAGATCTCCTGCATCGAAGCACCCTTTTGGCGCGCTTCGGAATCCAGTTCATTCATGGCGCGGTCGTAGTCGGCGCGCGAGATGATCTGATCGTTGACGCGGGCGATGATCTCGGCGACTGTGACGCCGCCGTAGGGGCTCTCCGGCGCCGCGGGATGCGCGGTTTGCGCCAGAGGGTAGCTTGCGAGCAGCGCCGCCGAGAGCACGAAAGCCGCGGGAGTGCGAAGGAGTCTAGAAGTCATAGGGTCAGGACATGGCCGGCGGCGACGAATCCCCGCCTGTTCCATAGACGTCATTGTAAATGCCTGGGCAGCGGCAAAGCGATTCCGGGGGCGAATCGTGCGAAATGGGGAGGTTTCGCGACCCCTGCGGTGGGGCAGACGGCGCTTGCGCGCCATGGGGTCTGTGGCGGATCGGGAATCAGGGTATATGGCTACCGGAAGGCACCTGCCGCCGTCCAATAGACCAGTGCTATACTTTAGCCCTGAGACTGCCGTTGCGGGCCGCAAAATGCACGAGCTGGCCGCGTGCAGTCCGGAGGATGCTCCCGCCTATGAATCCCCGCGCCCGTCGCGCCCTCTTCACGATGATTCTCTTCTTTGCCGTCTGCGCAGTTGCGGGCAGCGTTTTGCAGCGAAAGGTGGGAGCTCAGTCCTCCGCCGATGAAAGCCAACTGCGCGACAGCTTGAGATCGTTCACCAATGTGTACTCGTTGGTGGAGCAGAACTACGCCGAGCCGCTCGAAGGCGAAAAGGCCGACGCGGCGATCTACGACGGAGCGATCCCTGGGATGCTGCGGGTGCTGGACCCGCACTCGAGCTTCTACGACCCGAAGGCATACGCCAAGATGCGCGAGGAGCAGCATGGCCGCTACTACGGCGTGGGCATGACCATCCAGCAGCAGAACAATAAGGTCTATGTCGTCTTTCCCTTCGAGGGAACGCCGTCGTTCAAGGCGGGGATTCACCCCGGCGATGTGATCGATTCGGTCGATGGCAAGAAGGTGAGCGTCGACGGAAAGATTCCCGACGGCCTCAACTCGACGGACATGGTGGCCAAGGCGCTGAAAGGCCCGCGCGGCACCCATGTGCAGGCGGTGATGCTCCGCGAGGGTCAGGCAAAGCCTCTTGTCTTCGACTTGATCCGCGACGAAATTCCCCACCCCTCGGTGGATCTGGCTTATGAGATCCGGCCGGGCGTGGGATACATCCATCTGACGCAATTCCAGGAGACGACCGCCCAGGAGGTTATTGAAGCGGTTGACGGCTTCGGCGACCTGAAGGGACTGGTCTTCGATCTGCGCGGCAACCCCGGCGGCCTGCTGAGCCAGGCTGTGGAGGTCTGCGACCATCTGCTGGCCAAGGGACAGGGCATCGTTTCGCAGCACGGGCGCGCGTTCCCCGACCAGGTGTACACGGCCACGCACGGCAACGGCGGCAAGACCTTCCCCATCGTGGTGCTGGTCAACCGCGGCACGGCGTCGGCGGCAGAGATCGTCTCGGGCGCACTGCAAGACCACGACAGGGCATTGATCGTCGGCGAGACCACGTTTGGAAAAGGGCTGGTGCAGACGGTTTATAACCTGAGCGAGAACACCGGCCTGGCGCTGACCACGTACCACTACTTCACGCCGTCGGGACGGCTGATCCAGCGCAACTACACCGGCGTATCTCTCTATGATTATTACAGCCACGGGGGAACGGCAGCGGCCGACACGGCCAACCGCGAGGTGAAGTTCACCGACGCGGGGCGCACGGTCTATGGCGGCGGCGGCATCACTCCGGATGAGAAGATTGAGAGCCCGAAGAGCAACCACTTTCAGGACGAGCTGCTCTTTAAGGATGTCTTTTTTCACTTTGCCCCGGTCTATCTATCCAATCGCACGGTGGACAAGAACTTCCAGGTGGACGACGCGGTGCTGGGAGAGTTCAAGAAGTTCCTCACGGCGCAGGATATTCCCTGGACCGAAGCGGACCTGAACGGTGTGATGGACTGGCTGAAGATCAGCATCAAGGACAAGATCTACACCATCCAGTTTGGCCAGGAGCAGGGATTGCGCACACGGGCTGACTGGGATCCGATGATCCAGAAGGCGCTGACCTATCTGCCGGAAGCCCAAGCGCTCGAAGACCACGCCCACAAGGTGCTGGTACAGAAGGCGGAGGCGCGGAGCGAAACGCCGTAGGATTCAATAATCTTCGCAGCAAAAAAGCCATCCCACTGTCGGGATGGCTTTTTTGCTGCGCGCAGGTTGGTTCAGGATGTTTTTGGGGAACATTCGACCGGTGAGCCGCGTAGATTACGATGAGCGCGGTCAAGCCAAGACACTTCTGCGCCGATGATCTAACAAGGAGAAGCTTATGCGGTCGATGGTTCGCGTGGCCAGCCTGGCTACGATGCTCGCTCTCGCGGTTCCCGTTGGATTTGCCAAGACGCCTCCCGCCCCCAAGAGCGGAGCAGGCACGATCGTAATTGTCTTCAGGGATGGCCACCGGCAGAGCTTCAATCTCTCCGATGTTCTACGCGTGGAGTTTCCGGCGGGCGGGGATGCTGCCGGTACGGCAACGACCGCGAACCCTTCGTTGCCGTCCAAAGGTCACTTTCTGGGGAAGTGGGAGTGCGGCGATGGCGTGGGTGGGACTTTTTATATAACGCTTGACGACAATGGCGACGCCTGGCGGTCAATTCATCACGAACACGGCAAGTGGGTGTATGTGAATGGCGAGGCGCAAGTCAGCTGGGACGATGGCGTGAAGGACGCGATCCGCAAGGTCGGCTCGAAGTACGAGAAATACGCCTACGGATCGGGCAAATCGTTCACGGACACACCGGATAACGTGGCGACCGCGCAAAACACGATGCCGCATCCGATCTAGTTCCCGGTTGTGCGCTTGGGTTGCGGGCTGCCGACCCGGACCAATACGCCGCAAATGTCTTGGTCGGAGTGCATTGGTCGCCCAGGCCGGCGAGCAACGCCGCGACAGAGATGTCCTCCTCCAAATCGTCCCAGTGCAGGCCCCGGCTGCTGATCCTGGCATGCTTGCGCTGTTTCTCCGTGCCCTGCAGTAGCCGGGGACACCATGCCAGGGGCACACCGATAACCCGGCCATCGCTTAGATCGACCCAGAAGCTGTCGGAATCGAAGCGGACGCGCATTGGACTAGAGGAAATACTCATTCCAAACCCTCCCAATCCGGTCCCTATGGGCCTCAACCAGGCTTTGCAACTCGCGCAACGTCCGAGCGACATAGCCATCATTGTAGGCCACTTGCACAACCGGTCTCGACCAGGATTTTGCTTCCACATTGTCCTTTTCGACATGAATGTGGAGCGGTTCTCGCGGCGAGCCTTCGTTGGAATAGAAGAAGAAGCGGAACCCGCGTTCGCGAAACACTGTTGGCATGGCGTCATTCTATTGCATCGTCGACCAGAGGCCATCTCTGATTCCCCTGATTCCTTCTTTGAAACTGCGAATCTTGCCCGAACGTACGCCTCACAGGATGTAACCTGCGTCACAGCGCGGCGCCGTGCGGCCACGTAGGCTCGTGAACGGGGTTGGGGAGGTTTTCTTATGCCAGCAGTTGCCGAGGAAAGCGCAATTACCGTTCAAAATCTTTTGGCCGCATTCGAGGGTGAGTCGAATGCGCACGCCAAGTACACTGCCTTTGCCGCCAAGGCCGATGAGGAAGAGTTGCACGGCGCCGCCAGCCTCTTTCGGGCCGCGGCTCGTGCCGAGCAGATCCACGCCGCCAACCACTCGCGCGTTCTGCACCAGTTGGGCAGCCGGTCGGAGTGCGAGATTCATCCGGTCGAAGTGAAGAGCACTCTCGATAATCTGAAGGCCGCATTGAACGGCGAGAAGTACGAGATCGACACGATGTACCCCGGCTTCCTGGAGGAGGCCACGGAGCACAAGAATGTTGCCGCCATCCGCACTTTCACAGGCGCGCTGGAGGCCGAAAAGACTCACGCCCGGCTTTATAGCGAGGCGATTGCCCTGCTGGCAGCGGGCAAGAAGGACTCCTGGATCGCCGAGGCGCGCGACTTCTATGTTTGCCCGGTGTGCGGCTACACCTCTGAGACCGAAGAGGAGCACGAACGCTGCCCAGTGTGCAACTGCCAGTGGGAGCGGTTTGAGATTATCCGGTAAGGTACTCGCCTGAGCAAGAATTCCCTTTTGGATTCATGGTTTCCCAGGCTCAAGAACCGGCCTGGGAAGCCTGACAAAATCCCCACTCAAAAGCAGCCGCTACTTGCTGGGAATCGCTACTTCCGCGCCCGCGCCGATCTTGTGGACTGCGGAGAAGTCGCCTTGATTGGTGGCTAGGCCCAGGCGTCCGCGCGAGTCGATGTAAAAGAGGTCCTGGCCAACTGGCACGTCGCTGAAGGTCTTCACGAACTGGATTGTGTAGCTCTTCCTGGCCAGAGTAACGGGCACACGGTCGCCGAGTTTGTAACCCAACTGCGCAAAGGTCTCAGCGGGGACGTTGAGCACCAGATTGCCGAAGGGGCCGTCGGTGCCGATGACCTGGCCGTGGAGTCCCGCCGCATCGATGGTTGCGTTCTTCAGATCAAGGCGGACCAGTTTGGTCACATCGAGCGCGGGGCCGGCCTGGCGGAAGTCATCGCCGCGGGCTACGTGCGCTCCAGCGGGAGAGAAGATGTCTCGGCCGTGAAAGGTGGACGAGATGCCGGAGCCGATCATCCACGCCGGGTTGGTAATTTCGTGGGCCTCGACGATGCTTTCGCGATCCTGAATGAGCGTGAGCAGGCCGTTGTCGGGCAGGACAAAGAACTGACCGGTCTTTGACTTGGCGATGATGGCTTTGCGCGCGGAGCCGACGCCTGGATCGATGACCACCACGAAGACCGCGTCGCGAGGAAAGTAGGGCGCCGAGCCGGCAAGGAAGCGCGCGCCCATGGCGATGTTGTAAGGTTCCGATTCATGGGTAATGTCGATGATGCGCACGCCGGGCGCGACGCCATCCATCACCGCCTTGCAGATGCCGACGGCATCGTCTTTAACGCCGAAGTCGGTCATGAAGCCGATGACGCGCAGCGGCACGGGCTGTTGGGCCGCGGCAAAGGCGACCACGAACGCCATCAGGATTGCCGGCACGCATTTCTCTGTCAACCGCATTCGGCCCCCCGCTGATTCCTCTCATGTTATCGCGGTGAAGGCAAACGACGGACGATTTTTGGCGCAGTCCCGGCTCTATGAGTTAATCTTCAGGGCAGAATGAAAGACATTTACATTGCCGACCTAGCCAATTTCGACGAAGGAAAGCTCTTCGACGGCTTCTTTCTCGTGCTGCTCAAACAGCAGCGTACGACAAAGACAAACAAGCCCTATTTGAATTTAATTTTGGGCGACAAAACCGGCCAGCTTGAGGGCCGCATCTGGGAGCCGGGAGATCCGCGCATCGCGAAAGACTTTGAGCGGGGCGACATGGTGAAGGCGCGCGGCTCGGCCTCGCGCTTTGACGACCGCCTGCAGATGAAGATCGATCAGTTGCGCGTGGCGCTGCCCAACGAGGTGGACAAGACCGACCTGCTGCCCTCAACGACTTACGATGTGGCCGAGCTTTGGCGGCAGCTTACAGGCTTTGTCGACAGCTTTACCAATCTCGATTTGAAGCGCTTGCTCAATGCGCTGCTCGACGATCCGGCTCTGGCGCAGGCCTATCGCGAGGCACCGGCGGCCAAGCAGCTTCATCACGCATGGCTGGGCGGTTTACTCGAACATGTCGTCAGCCTGCTCACGCTGGCCGACCGCGTGGCGCCGCATTATCCGCTGTTGGACCGAGATCTGCTATTGACCGGCGTGATCCTGCACGACATCGGCAAGGTGCGGGAATTGAGCTGGGAGATCGGCTTCGAGTATACGGTCGAAGGCACGCTGCTGGGTCACATTCAGATCGGGACCGCGCTGGCTGAAAAGACGATGGACAGCCTGCCCAACTTCCCGCCGAAGTTGAAGACTCTAGTCCTGCACATGATTCTCTCGCATCATGGCAAGCTGGAGTTCGGCTCGCCGAAGCTGCCGATGATTCCCGAGGCGCTGGCTCTCAGCTTCATCGACGATCTCGATGCCAAGATGCAGGCCATCCAGAGCGAGTTCGATAAGTGCATTCGCGAAGGTAAAGGCCCGGACGAGATGACCGGGAAGGTCTGGGCGCTCGATCAACGGCAGTTGCTGAATACTAAACGGTGGTTGAGCCAAGACGGCGACTAAGAATGAGTGACCAGCATCTGTATGTGTGTCCAGGAGGCAGGCAGGGGTTTTAGCCCCGGCGGCAAGCCGAAATCAATCAGGCCTTGAAGCCCTGAATTTGCGAGGAGGGAGCGTATGGAGTGGAAGGACATCGTGACCGGGGTAAGCCTGATCCTTGTAGTTGCTGGATGGATTTTTACGCGATGGAAGGACAGGAATCACGAGATCTTCAAGGAACGCCTCAAGAAGAGGCTCGATATGTATGACAGCCTGGTTGCGGCGATCCTTCCTTTTCTAAACCCTGGCCCGGACGGAGCCGTGAGCGCAAGCAGTTCGTCGTTAGCCGAAATGCTGGGCGCCGCCAGGACCAAGATTCAGCTCTACGGTTACAGCGACGAGATTTCAGAGTATGAGTCGTTTCTGTCGTATTTGACCGCGAGGAACCTTGCTGAAGTGAATCACTCACTGAAACGGCTTTCGACTATGATCACCAAAAAATTGAGAAAAGAGCTGGGGTACTGATTCGGCCTTAAACCTTGGGAGGCAATTTACAGGGAGCCTGACCTGAGTAGATTTGCACTTGACATATTCCCATATAAGCATGTATATCTCTCTTCATGGCACGTGCAGCGACCACTTCCGACGCTTTCAACGCAATCGCTGAGCCACGCAGGCGCGAGATTTTGAGCTATCTTGCTCTCAGGGAGAGCCCGGTGGGTGAGATTGTCGCATTCCTGCGGCTCGACCAGCCATCGGTGTCGAAGCACCTCAAGGTTCTGCGCAGGGTCGGGCTGGTGCGCGTGCGCTGCGAGGGCCGGCACAGGTTCTACCAGACCAATGCCGAGGCGATCCGTCCATTGCACGAGTGGGCCGGCACGTTTGAGCGTTTGTGGCAGCGGCAGTTGCTGGGCGTCAAGCAGCTCGCCGAGGAACGCATGAAGGAAATGAATCCCCAACTCAATCCCCAACTCAATCCCAAGGAGTGATTTGTGATCCAGACTGCGACCAGCATCGAAGATCTAACCTTGAACATTACCCAGGAGATTGTCGTCAACGCGCCTCTCGGCGTCACCTTCGACGCGCTCCTCGAACAGATGGGGCCGCGCAACGAGAAACCAGACGGTGTGCCGATGCCGATGAAGATCGAACCGTGGCCGGGCGGCAGATGGTACCGCGACCTGGGCAACAATGACGGCCATCTTTGGGGCCACGTGCAAGCCATCAAGCGACCCACGCTGCTTGAGATCTGCGGTCCGCTCTTCGCCTCATATCCATTCGTCTCCAACGTCCAATACCGTTTGACCGAGGCCAACGGCGCGACCACCATCGTGCTGCGACACACCGCGCTCGGCTTCATCCAGGACGATCACCGTGGCGGCGTCGGCATGGGCTGGGCGTACATACTCGACCAGGTCCGCAAAAACGCAGAGTCAAAGTAGCTGCGAGAAGCCAAGGGCGATCTTCCCCATCGCCCAACATTGGAGGTCCCCATGTGTCCCTTTTGTCTTGCGACCGCGGCGCTGATCGCCGGAGGCATCGCCACAAGCGGCGGTGTGACCGCGCTCGTTCTCAAGAGAGTTGCAACCGGCAAGATCGCCAACAACAACCCCACTTTTTCCCCAACGAAGGAGGATCACAATGGCTAGCACCACGACAGAACTTACGCATCCGAATGTCGCCTCGCACGACGAGTGGCTGGCGGCACGCAAGAAGTTTCTAGTGAAGGAGAAGGAATTCACGCGGCTGCGCGACGAGCTAAGCCGTCAACGCCGCGCGTTGCCCTGGGAGAAGGTTGAAAAGCAATATGTTTTTGAAGGCCCGAAGGGCAAAGAGACGCTGGCCGATCTCTTTGACGGGCGCAGCCAGCTGATCGTCTACCACTTCATGCTCGGACCGGGGTGGAAGGAGGGCTGCCCGAGTTGTTCCTATCTCGCCGATCACTTCGATGGCCCCTCGATTCATTTGGCTAATCGCGACGTGACTCTGGCGGTCATCTCGCGCGCGCCTTTGAGCGAGATCACCGCATTCAAGAAGCGCATGGGTTGGAAGTTTCACTGGGTCTCGTCCAACGAGAGCGACTTCAACTACGACTATCATGTTTCCTTTACTCAGGAGGAGCGGGCTGCGGGCAAGGTGAGTTACAACTACACCGAGATGAGCTTCCCCAGCGAGGAGGGACCGGGCCTCAGCGCGTTCTTCAAAGACGCGAACGGAGAGATCTTTCATACCTATTCGAATTATGCGCGCGGCCTCGATATTTTCGTTGGCGCGTATAACTTCCTCGATCATGCGCCGAAGGGACGCGGCGAAGAGGGACTGGCCCACACGATGGCCTGGGTGCGCCACCACGATAAGTATGGCCAGGGGTACTTCGTCGATCCGACGCAGCCCTATGTGCAGCCGGAGAAGGTCAGCGGAGGCTGCCACTAAGAGCGTCACGACTGAAGGGGATCGCGGTCTCCCACCCTAGCCGCAAAAACAATGGCGCGGCGAGGGTGGGGCACCCGGTCTGATATCGGGATCGATTTATGCCAGGAACCACTCCCATTGCTCCGGGGTTAGCGGAACCACGGAAAGCCGCCCGATGAGTACCAGAGGCGACTGGGCAAAGAGCGGTTCGGCCTTGATGGCGGCGAGCGTTTTGGGTTGCTTGAGGCGCTTGCCGGCCTTGACCTTGACGATGGGGACCTTGGGGTCGGAGGGGTCCACGCTGACCACGGTTCCCGTGCCAACGGCGGTGCGCTCATCGCCTGTGTGGTAGAAGATCCACTTGGTTCCCGCCTTCATCTCGCGCAGGTACTTTACGGCGGTGGGGTTGGTCACGCCATCCCAGATGGTTTCCTTGTCGCCAAGGAAATCGTCGAAGGAGTAGACGCCGGGCTCGGTCTTGAAGAAGAAGTAGCTCATGGTCAGAGATCAGGGATCAGGGATCAGGGATCAGGGATCGATCAGGGATCAGGGATCAGGGATCAGGGATCAATCAGATTCTTGGCAAACTGCCGGCGTTTGTCAAGGTGAACTTGTGAGCCCACTCTCATCCGAACGGTCTGAAGAGGCCGAAAGCAGTATCGGGCCGGTTTTTCCCTGATCTCCGATCTCTGATCTCCGACCCCCGTTTTCCAATTACAATCAAAGAGCTATGATTCGTTTCTCAACTGCCGGGGAGTCGCACGGGGAGGCGCTGATCGCGCTGGTCTCGGGACTGCCGGCGGGCGTGCCGGTTGACCTGGAGTTTGTGAACCGCGAACTGTGGCGGCGTCAGCAGGGCTACGGGCGCGGCGGGCGGATGAAGATTGAGACCGACAAGGCCCACATACTCTCAGGAGTGCGCCACGGCAAGACCATCGGCACGCCGATTGCGATCGAACTGGTAAATCGCGACTGGAAGAACTGGGAAGAAAAGCTGCCGGTTGAGGCCGGCGACCCGGCACTGCATCAGGCTGTGGCCTCGCCGCGGCCTGGACACGCGGACCTGGCCGGCGCACTGAAGTACAACTTTCCCGACGCCCGCTATGTGCTGGAGCGCGCTTCGGCTCGCGAGACCACGGCACGCGTGGCCGCCGGAGCCCTGGCCAAACTCTTGCTTAAGATGCTTGGCATTGAAGTGGCCAGTCACGCCATCCGCGTGGGCCGCGTGGAACTCAACCGCCCCGCCACCTGGGAGGAGATCGCCGCCCTTGCAGACGA
This sequence comes from Occallatibacter sp., assembly GCA_049522255.1. Classification (GTDB taxonomy): domain Bacteria; phylum Acidobacteriota; class Terriglobia; order Terriglobales; family Acidobacteriaceae; genus Telmatobacter. Next base: position 4,459 of record JBEKOA010000102.1, on the reverse strand, counting down.
GGAGGAGGTTGTGCTCGGCTGCGTGGATGAGGAGACCGAGGCCCGCATGAAGGAAGAGGTCGAAGAGGCTGCGCGCACCGGCGACACGGTGGGCGGCGTCTTCGAGGTGGTGGCGCATGACGTGCCGGCCGGCCTGGGAACCTATGCCAATTGGGACGAGCGGCTCGACGGTCAGCTTGCCGCGGCAGTGATGAGCATTCAGGCCGTCAAGGCGGTCGAGATCGGCCGTGGCGTGATGGCTGCCGAGAGCTTCGGCTCCGTGGTCCACGATCCGATTTACTATGCGACTGAAGCCGACGGCAAGCCGACCCGCTTCACCCGCCCGCAGAACTATGCCGGCGGCATCGAGGGCGGCGTTTCAAATGGCGAGGACCTAGTGGTGCGCGGCTACCTGAAGCCGATTTCGACTCTGCGCAAGCCGCTCAAGTCGGTGCGCTTTGACACCCGCGAGGCCACAAGCGCAAGCTACGAGCGGAGCGACATTTGCGTGGTGCCGGCGGCCGGCGTCGTGGCCGAGGCTATGGTGGCGCTGACCATCGCGCGCCTGGCGCAGGAAAAGTTCGGCGGCGACTCGGCTCTGGAAATGCAACGGAATTTTGCAGGTTACATCGAACAGATACGGAGCTATTAGAAACAGGATGATTTTGAATATCGTCAAGTATCCCGATCCGGTGCTTTCGCGGCCGGGTGAACCGGTGACCGAGTTCGATGCCGCGTTGCGCAAGCTGATCGACGACATGTTCGAGACCACCTACGCCTCGCAGGGCATTGGGCTTGCCGCGCCACAGGTGAGTGTGTCGAAGCGGCTCGCGGTGATCGACCTGAGCATGGGCAAAGACCCCAAAGACAAGCTGGTGCTCGCCAATCCCGAGATCATTTCGAGCGAAGGCAAGCAGTACGAAGAGGAAGGCTGCCTGAGCTTTCCCGAGATTCGCGAGAAGGTGGTGCGCGCGGCCAAGGTGCGCGTGCGCGCCCAGGACGAAAAGGGAAAGTGGTTTGAGATGGACGGCAGCGATCTGCTGGCGCGCTGCTTCCAGCATGAGATCGACCATGTGGACGGCATGTTGTTCATCTTCCGCATGAGCGGATTGAAGCGCGAGCTGTCCCTCAGAAAGATCCGCAAGATGCAGCGCGACGGCGAGTGGTAGGACACGTGAGACTGGTCTTTTGCGGGACGCCGTGCTTTGCCGTTCCCACGCTCGAAGCGCTCATTGCAGCGGGGCACGAGATTGGCCTGGTCGCGACGCAGCCTGACCGGCCTGTGGGCCGAACGAAGGAACTAACCGCACCGCCCGTCAAGCTGGCCGCGCTGGCAGCGGGTCTTGAAGTCACACAACCTGAGAAGATTCGCGACAACGAGGAGTTTCGCGCGCGACTTGAAGCGATTGCGCCGGACGCTATTGTGGTGGTAGCTTACGGCCGGCTCATTCCGCCTTGGATGCTCGCGCTTCCCAGGCTGGGCTGCATCAATCTTCATGCGTCTTTGCTGCCGCGCTATCGCGGAGCGGCTCCCATCCAGTGGGCCGTAGCCAACGGTGAGGTTTTCACCGGCAACACCACCATGCTGCTCGAAGAAGGCCTCGATACCGGGCCAATTCTTTTGCAGCAAGCTCTGGCAATCTCGCAGGAGCAGACCGCGGCGGATCTATTCGATGTGTTGGCCGAGGGCGGCGCGCCGCTGGTGGTCAACACGCTGGCTGGCCTCGACGACGGAAGCATCGTGCCCAGGCCGCAGCATCATGCGGGAGCGACGCTTGCCCCGATCCTTACACGCGAAGACGGACGCATGGATTTTGCCGCGCGCACGGCGACGGAGCTGAAGAATCGCTGGCGAGGCTTTCAGCCCTGGCCCGGCGCATTTACCACGCATGAAGGAAAAAAGCTGATTGTTCACCGGTTGGGTGTTACGGAGCTTTCAAGTTTTGCTGCGCCGGCTGCTGCTGATGCGGGCCAGATTCACATCGAGCAAAACCGTCTCTTTGTCGCCTGCGCCGGAGACACCTGGATGGAACTTATTGAAGTGCAGCTTGAGGGCAAGAAGCGACTCACGGCAGCCGAGTTTCTGCGCGGAAATCAATTGGCTGACGGCGCGCGGCTTGGGACCTCGGCACAATGACGACCGATAAGAAGACCGGCGCAAGGAAGGGCGCGCCGAAGAATCGAGCGGCTGAAATCTCTCTTGCCCGCAAGGCCGCTTTCAATATTCTGCTGGCCGTTGAGCGTGGGCAATCTCACTCCGACGATCTGTTGCGTGGAAAGACCGTCAACGCGCTCCCGGAACCCGATCGCAAACTTGCGACAGCGCTGGTACTGGGCGTTCTGCGCTGGCAGATTCGGCTCGATCACCAACTGCGTGCGCTGCTCGATCGTCCCAACGCCAAGCTCGACCCAGAGATTCTGATTGCGCTGCGCATGGGGGCCTTTCAGATTTTGCAGATGGACCGCATCCCTGCTCGCGCCGCGATCGACGAGAGCGTGGAACTGGCCAAGCAGGCCGGCCATCGTTTCGCTTCGGGCATGGTGAACGCAGTGCTCCGCAAGCTGGTGACTGCGAAACCGTTTGGCACTTCGGAAGAGAGCGCGGAAGAGATGGCACTCACCGAGGCTCACCCAGCGTGGATGGTCGGGCGCTGGATCAACATCTACGGCCTCAAGGCAGCGCAGGCCATCTGCCGCCACGGCCAAGAACAGCCTCCACTGATCGTGAGGATCATCGAACCGGATGCCTGTGAACGAGCGCCTGTCGAGGATCGTGGTTTCCCACCCATTCCGCAGAAAGAAGCGGAATGGATGGGGCACCCGAGTGTTGTGGATGAATTCGCCAAGGCAGGTGTCGTGCTTGAACCAGGCGAAATGCTCACTGCCGCGTGCACCGTGCTCTCAGGCGATGTGACCGCAACGGAGGCTTTTCGCGGGGGCCGCGTACGCTTTCAGGACGAGGGATCGCAACTGTTGGCCGAGTTGGCCGGCATGAAGCCTAAAGTAAAAAGCATCCTCGACGCCTGCGCGGCCCCGGGGGGAAAAACACTCATCCTGGCCGAGCGCAACCCGCAAGCCCGCATTGTGGCCTGCGAATCCAGCGGGCCAAGACTTGAGCAGTTGCGAAAGCGGCTGGCGTTTCTTGGCGAACGGGTCGAGTTCCGCTTGGCCGACGCGACGACGCTTACAGATGAGGCGGCCTACGACCTTGTGCTGGCCGATGTGCCGTGCAGCGGTACAGGAACGCTGGGCCGCAACCCGGAGATTCGTCACCGGCTCCGGCCCGAAGATCTTCGACGTCAGGCCGAACGCCAGCGGGCAATACTCAACGCCGCGTTGCGCGCCGTGCGGCCCGGTGGGCGCGTTGTCTACTCCACCTGTTCGCTGGAGCCGGAAGAAAATGAACAGGTGGTTGCCGTAGTGCTGGCCGCATCACCGCAGGCGCAGCTGATTTCGCTCGACGGGCGCATTAGCGAGTTGCTGACCGATGGCGTTCTCACCTCATCTGGCGCGAAGCGACTGCGCGGCAACCTGACGCCAGATGGGTTCCTGCGCCTGCTGCCTGGCGTATTTCGCTCGGATGGCTTCTTCATTGCGCAGATCGAACGAAGCTTTTGAAACGCTGCGTAGAATCGAAGGCCAGTAACCCGCTGGCCTGTTAACTCGCTGACTCGCTGGCCAGCCGCAGTTCAGCGTAGTCGCGTCCCAGCTCGGCGCAAAGTGCTTCTACCACCAGTTCGTGATCGGCGCGCTGGGGCAGACCGGAGACGGTCACGCAGCCGACGATGCCGGCGCCCGCCACGGTGAGCGGAAACGACCCGCCATGCGCAGCGTAATCAGCTACCGGCAGGCCGAGTTTTTCACTCAGCGTTTCGTTCTTCGCTTGCAGGCTCAAACCTACGCCATAAGAGCTGCGATGAAATCGCGCCACTACGTTGATCTTGCGCCGAACCCACTCCGGATTATCGGGCGTGGTGCCGTCGAGGGCTGCATAAAAAAGCTGCTGGCCGAAGCGGCGCACGTCGATGACGATTGCCAGACCACGTTCCACGGCCAGGGCGCGCAGGCGAAGGCCCAGCTTCCACGCCGCCTCTGGGTCAAATCGCGGCAAGACAAGCTCGCGCTCCTGCAAAGCCACCTGCTCAAGATCATCGCTCATTCCCATCTCGTCCACGCCTCGATTCTGATCCTTATTGAGTATTTCGCGATCGATCAGCAGTTGCCAAGCGCAATCCCCCAGGGGCTAAAGCTCTTGGTTTTGAAGCCATTTTCGGCACGACTGAATTCGTGACCTGAAACGAAACTACTCTTCACAGATGTTGCAAATGGCCAATTTCATTGAAACTCGCATTTTAAGTTAATACTGTTCACTTAATGAGATTTGTGGCATTCTGTATTAGGTAAGTACAGGAGGCTACAGGTGGCGCGTACGGTTGCGGAACTCCCTCCGGGTGCCCGGATCACGGACTACATCAGTCTT
>JBEKOA010000101.1:0-16610 GCA_049522255.1 Occallatibacter sp. | reverse complement strand
TGTAGGCAGGTCGCATTTGCCTCGGCCTCGCTCTTAACGAGGCTGCGGGCCAAATCCCGTGTCTTTTGTCGAAAAGTCATCGGTTTTGCTCTTTCTGTGCACGCTGAGTCTCACATTGAACGATAGGATTTTCATGCGATGATATTGACTCGCCGGCTGCTTGAGAGACGAGTCTGGCGCGATTCATCTGACTCTGTTTTTGGCTTACTTAGTTCATAATACTTGAAATATCTCCACCAGGATGAGCGCGATTGAACACTACGCCGCCGCCAGCGCAATCCCATGCTAAAATTTATGCCAAAGTGTGCGGTTGACCAGGACACAAGGGGCTTCGTCGAAAGAAAAACATCCAGCATCATAGGGCCCCCTTATCGTCAATGCCTGTTCGAGCATTTCCACACTCGCGTGGCTAATCAGATGCAAACCTCGCCGCGCATCCCTCCAGCAGTTGTCCTGCAAAGTCTGAACCCGGAAGGAGGCCCCATCGATGGTTGAACTTGAAAAGCCCGGAATCGATGTCGCCGCCTTCTTGGCGAGCGCCGGTCTGGGACGAAGAATCATCCAATTGCCAGCGAAGAAGCCGTTCTTTTCGCAGGGGGATCCCGCGGACTCGGTTTTTTACCTTCAAAAGGGCCGTGCAAAGCTTACGGTGGTTTCCCCGGCCGGGAAGGAAGCTACCATCACGATTCTCTCCGAAGGGGATTTTGTAGGAGAAGAGGCACTCGCCGCAATGGCTGGGTTGCGTTTGGCAACGGCCACTGCCATCACCGACTGCACCACACTCAGAATCAGCCGGGACGAGATGATCCGTGTGATGCATATGGAGCATAGCTTCTCAGATCTCTTTTTGAAGGTCATTTTAGAGCGAAGCATGCGCATTCAAGCCAATCTGGTCGATCAGCTTTTCAACTCCAGCGAGAAGCGACTGGCGCGAATTCTCCTGTTGATGGCTGAATTCACTAGGCCGGGCGAACCTGAACAGTACCTTCCCAAGATCTCACAGCAGACCCTTGCGGAGATGGTCGGCACTACACGGTCACGTGTCAGCTTCTTCATGAATCGATTTCGCAAGCTCGGTTTTATCGAATACAACGGAGGCATCAAGGTTCACAAGTCACTGTTGAATGCTATCTTGCTTGATCGATGAACCGAGATCGGTCTCGAAAGATCTTCCGCTTCGACAAACGAGCGAACTCGATCCGACCCTCCATACCAACGACCAACAGCCGCAACTGAGTTGTTCACGACACCATCGCCGACCTCGACCCTGTGACCGTTGAGCAACAACAACATCAAACGCAAGCCCGATCCCCAGCGCATCCCGGTCTCATGGCTGTAGCCTGTTTTACTTTTGACCAGAGTATCCCGCTCAACATTATTGCTGCCTCGACTGTCCTTCCCCTAAAACCGTTTCCGACAATGACGGCTCAGCGTGACCAATGCCATGCTGTGGTGGCGGCAGGAATCGCCGCGCTCCAAGCCGCTCGCTTGGGTTCAAACTCACCATTCGTGCAGTTTCGGCGCGACCCCGACCTTCAACGACCAATTCACGCTTTGCGCTCGTGCCAACCGTCAAGTCCGATCTATCGCGTCCCTGTGCGATTGTGACCATTCTTTAAGATGCACGGTGGCCGATGATTTCAACTATGACGCAACAAGGGCCCAGATAGGGAGGCGCACAGTTTTGGGTATTCGATATAAGTCACATTAAGCTTTGCTGCGAATCGGTGCATGATATAGCAGCACTTTAGGCCAATTCTTAGTACTTCTGATGTTGCATTTTCAAGGCTCGCTCGGTTGCAGAGAGCAAGTTAGGTCGCGGGCAGCTTAAAGGCGGCATAACTTTCCGCTTCAGGAGGTCGGATGCGCTTCTCAGTGCCTTCTTCAACGAAGGACCTATTTCTAAACAGAACATGAAATAAGGAGACAACAATGGCCGCACCGAATACGTTTCCAGGTTTGACACCGAACGCGCTGATGCCGCGCGGGGCACGACTGCCGGTATTCGGAACCGATTCGGCGTTCTCGATGAAACGGACTTCCAGACGGTCGAATCCTACAAGGATAGCCGTAATCGGAAACCATCTTCCTCGTCAGTGCGGAATTGCAACCTTCACGACGGATTTGTGCAATGCAATTGCCATCGAATACAAAACTTCCGAACTGTCGGTTGTAGCTGTCAACGACCCATTGTCGCCGTATGCGTACCCACCACGGGTGCGGTTTGAAATAACCGAAGGCGATATCTCATCCTATCGGGCAGCCGCCAGCTATCTTAACTCGAAAGATATTGATCTTGTCTGTTTGCAGCACGAATACGGGATCTATGGTGGAAAAGCCGGCAGCCATGTTCTGGAATTGCTCAGGCATCTCAGAATGCCTGTTGTGACAACACTGCATACGGTTCTTCGTGAGCCGGATGCCGATCAGCGAAATGTCCTCCAGGAAATCGCTGCACGGTCCGAGCGGCTTGTCGTGATGAGCGAGCATTCATCCCGGTTCCTTCAGGACATATTTGGAGTCTCTGAAGACAAGATCGACCTGATTCCGCATGGCATACCGGACTTACCCCTTACGACGCCGAAGGTTGCTAGAGTCGCCACCACAACCAAGAGAAAGACTGTCCTGCTCACGTTCGGTTTGCTGTCTCCGAATAAGGGATTCGAGAATGTGATTCATGCGTTGCCGAGTATTTTGTCTCGACATAGCGATGTCGTTTACATAATTGCAGGCGCCACTCACCCTCATGTCAGGCTTATCGAGGGCGATCAGTACCGGTTTCAATTGCAAGCCCTGGCAAAGAAACTCGGGGTCGAGGAGAACGTAATCTTCTATAACCGCTTCGTGAGCCCCCAAGAAATGGCTTCGCTGGTCACATCGGCCGACATTTACATTACACCCTATCGATACGAGGCGCAGGCCGTGTCGGGAACTCTTGCATTCGCTCTTGGCGCCGGGAAGGCGATCATCTCGACTCCGTACTGGTACGCCACTGAACTCCTGGCAAATGAACGCGGAGCCCTGGTTCCCTTTGAGGACTCGAGTGCCATTGCAGACGCGACCATAGGACTTCTTGATGACGATAGGGCTCGTGAAGCGATGAGCAAACGAGCTTACCTCTATGCACGCCGCATGGTCTGGAATCGAGTGGCACAGTCCTATATGCGGACCTTTGTAAGTGCTCGTGTCAACTGCGTGCAACCTGATCGCCTGGGGCTTTCTGCACAAGCCGTCGAAAGCATCAATACGAGCAGACTGGCGAGTGCCTGAGCATTTGCGCATTTTCTTTCAATGAGGAAACCTATGACCTCCGTTTCGTCCGATCAAGCGAGGTCAGCTCCCCGGCCTCTGGCCGCTGTTGTCGTTGCCCATCCGGATGACGAGATCTTGTGGTGTGGCGGCTACATACTGAATCATCCAGAATTTCATTGGCGAGTCGTGACTTTATGCAGGGCAGAGGATGCAGACCGCGCTCCCAAGTTCCGCCAGGTCTTGCAAGAGTTGGGCGCGGATGGTGAGATGGCGGATCTCGATGATGGACCCGATCAGATGCCGCTACCGCTCGCGCAGATTCAAGAGACCACAGTCAAGCTACTGGCTGGATTTAGTTACAGCCAGATTCTGACGCATGGGCCGAAGGGCGAGTACACACGTCACCGTCGCCATGAGGAGTGCTGCCGGAGCGTTGTTGAGCTTTGGCAAAAAGGTGTTATCGACACAGAGCGGTTGTGGCTTTTCGCTTTCGAAGACGGGGGGCATGCCTACTTGCCTCGGGTCCGCGACGATGCGGATCAGCAGGATGTGTTGCCAGAAAGTGTCTGGCTTGAGAAACGCAGGCTGATCACAGATGTCTACGGCTATGGAGCCGACAGTTGGGAAGCGCGGTGCACGCCAAGAGAAGAAGGCTTCTGGTGCTTTGACTCGGTACAGGCGGCAGTGAAAAGAACAGCATTATGGGAGACCCAAAAGTGAAAGTACTCGTATTGAGCGAATATCCGGCGCCGGCGGCAGGTTTGGCGCTTCAGGGCGAACTATTATGCAGGGGCCTGCATGAGATGGGGGTGGACGTCCACCCGGTACATTTGGAATCGACTTTGGAAAAGGAATGGTACTTTCGCTGGTTCAAGCCGGACGTCGTGGTCGGCGTGGGGTTCTGGGGCCATCTTCCAGATCTGGTCCTGCATTCGCACAAGTTTGGGATGAAGGCCGTACCGTGGCTCGTAGCCGATGGCTACATCGCGGAACATCGTGACGTTTTGAATGCTCTGCCACTGATCCTGGTGACCTCCAGTTGGGTGAAAGAGGTGTATGTCAGAGATGGCATCAGAGGAGACAACATCGTGGTGTTGCCGGTAGGCTGCGGCACAGACCGATACAAGCCGCACAGCCAAGATGACGTGAAGGTCAAATCGATCCGCGAGGAGTTTGGAATTTCACAAGATCAGCTGATGATCCTTACTGCAGGTGGAGATGGGGCTTCAAAAGGCGCCCGGGAGGTCATGCGGGCGTTGGCAATGATCGATGCCGAGGCGCCAGACTGGAGGTATGTGTGCAAGGTTTGGCCTCAGCCCCGTACAAAACAACAGAACCTGATCGACCTCAAACTGGCATCAGATCTAGGCATTGGCGATAAGGTGATTTACTCGACCAATGTGGTCTCGCAGAATTTCATGCCCTATTTGTTGTCCGCCTGCGACATCTACGCAGCACCGTCGCGGCTGGAGGGTTTTGGCATGATTCAGGTCGAGGCAAACGCCTGTGAAAAGCCGGTGATCGCAATCGATGCCATGGCATTTCGCGACACTATGGTCCATGGTGAAACGGCATTCCTGGCTAAAGTGGCAGAGGAGAGAAAGATCACCGAGGCACTTTACGGCGAAGGTCACGACTACGAGACCAGTCACCGGATCGTGTTTCCAAATCCACGAACGGTGGAATACCGGGCCAGCGTGCCCGACATCGCAAAGTATCTTCTGCAACTTATGAAGGATAGTGCGCTACGAAAGCGCATGGGTGAAGCAGGTCGCAAACGAGTGGTCGAACTATTCGACTACCGTCAGGTCGCCAGGCAATTCGTCGAGATCGTTTCCGACCGATTGGGTATCCAGTAGAGAGCTGTAAGGCGCGTGTGCTCGTCTTCTCCACCCAGCACGACAGCGAGGCATTCATGTCATTCGACGATAAGTCGCGAATCTCTATCGAGCAGGCAAAAGAGGCAGCTCTAAATATCCTGTTGCATAACGCGCGGGGGCCGTTTCAAGGTCTCCCCCGAACCGCAGGGTGGGGATACCCGGAACCTTACACGCGAGATCTGATGATCTCGGCTCTCGGCTTTCTGGCCACAGGCAACAAACAACTCGCTGACGCGCTGGAGCGCACACTGGTAGCACTTGCGAACAATCAGTCGCTGCATGGCCACATTCCATCCCTCGCGCACGATTCAGCCAACCGAGGCTCCAGCGATTCGACGCCTCTCTTCCTCTTTGGGCTGGCTCTTTACAGAATATCGACGAATCAGCCGCTGTTCCTCCATGAAGAAGCAGAAAAGGCTCTGCGATGGATGCAGTACCAAAGTCCCGATGACAGAGTGATGGTCTCACAGTTGCCCACCAGCGACTGGCGCGATGAGCAGTATGTAATGGGATACGGGTTGTATGTGAATATGATCGTCTATGCTTATCTTCGCCTTTTCGGAGAACACGACTCCGCCGATCAGTTGCGCGGATTGATGAGCCGTCTGGAAGTCAGTAGTGAAGAGAAGGTCAGCTATGAGCAAGAGGCACTCATAGAGCCATCCGCTCCCTACTATGCACTCTATTCATACAAGATCATGACCAGTGACCGCTTCGATCTGTTAGGCAATAGTCTGGCGATTCTGACTGGAATTGCTTCACCTGACCGGGCAACGAAGATGCTGCTTTGGGTTGAAGCCGAGTGCGAGGCCATGCGGGGCCGCGGAGAACTTGCCGCAGATTTGCCGCCCTGTTTGTTTCCGTATATTCTACCCCATCATGCGGATTGGCTGCCACGATACGAGCGCTATAACCGGCCTGGAGACTATCACAACGGAGGCGTGTGGCCCTTTATCTGTGGTTTCTACGTCGCTGCGTGCGTAGCGGCAGGGCAGATGGATCTAGCGGAGCGCAAGTTGTTGGCGCTAACTGAACTGGTGAAGCCATGGCACGAAGACGCAGCGGAGTGGGGATTTAACGAGTGGATTCACGCGCAAACCGGTAAGCCCAGCGGCCGCGATTGGCAGACATGGTCGGCGGCCATGTATCTCTATGCGGCTGAATGCGTGCAGCAAAAGAGAACCCCGTTCTTCGACCTGACGCGGACAGGCAACCCCGACCTGGCAGAATAACTCTTGCTTCGGTTGTTCCGGATGGATCTCTATGTCTCCAGGACCGCTTTCGAAAGATTCCTGGGCCGGTCCACGTCTATGCCGCGTTCCACTGCCATGAAGTACGCGAAAAGTTGAAGGGGTACAATCTCCGCGATGGGCAGCAGATACTCGCTTTCCGGTTGCACTTCGACGGAATCGCTCACCAGTGCCGGCACATCGCGGTCTCCGGTATTGATTACGGCGATCACTCTTGCACCCTGCTTCTTCATCTCGCGCAACAGGTGAACAGTCTTCTCATAGCGCACCACCGAGGCTTCAAGCGAGTGGTCTACGGTGGCCACGACTACGAGAGGCACGCTATCGCTGAGCAACGCATTGGGCCCGTGTTTCAGTTCGCCGGCCGGGTAGCCTTCGGCATGTACATACGAGGCTTCCTTCAGCTTCAAAGCGCCCTCGCGCGCAATGGCGTAGTGGATGCCCCGGCCCAGGTAGAGAAAATTGCTAGCCGTGCTGAACTTGCTTGCCAGCGCCGCCATCCGCTCGCGCCAGCCGTCAAGCTGCTCGTCGATGCTGGCGCTCAACGCCCGCAGCTGCCCGATGTTGGCCCGTAATTCTGCGGCATCCATCGTTTCCAATCGCCGAGCCTCATAGAGCCCCAGCAGAAACAGCACCGCCAATTCGCAGGTAAAGCTCTTGGTGGCTGGAATGGCCCTTTCCACCCCGGCAGCCAGAGGCATGGAAACGTCAGCCTCCCGTGCCATGGTGGAATCGACCGCGTTAGTAATGGCAAGCGTCTTCGAGCCACGCCTCCGCGCCTCAGCCAATGCCGCGAGTGTATCCGAGGTTTCGCCCGATTGAGAGATCACAATCACAGCCGGAAGCCGCCGATCGCGCCCGCCCCGACAGCTCAGCTCGCTTGCATACTCCACATCCACGGCCAGTCCGCACAGATCTTCGAGCAGAATCTCCCCGGCCAGGCCGCTATGGCGACTGGAGCCGCTGGCTGCAATCAGCACCTCACCGGCCGGATTCGCCCAACCCTTCAGGCGCTCGGCCACGTCGCTCCGGAGGTTGTTACCTTCCAGATAGAGCGCCAGCGTGCGATCTAGCGCCGCTGGCTGCTCGTAAATCTCTCGCAACATCTCGTACTGAAACTGCCGCAAATCGCTCATTTCTTCATAGGTCTGATGGGCGCCAACTCAACCTACCTTCGATGATATAAGAGCGAGACTTAGTCACAGATCTTGCGTGGGCGGTTTTACAAAATTGGTCAGCAGGCGGATAACTTGAGCTATGGAGTGAATTCCAGCGAGAAAAATAGAGGGTCTCTCGTGCGCTTCAGAATGGCCGGACAGACTTGCGCCACACCGATCAACACTTGACTCGGTGTGGCGTCTCTTGTGCATTCGCTTTTGCATAGCCGGTATCGACCTGCTACTTGGACTAGTCTGCTATCTCGATTGGACCACTCGCAAACGAGTTCTTAGCGCTTGCCCCCGCCTACGTGGCCATGCCCATCGCGAACTTCATTTCCCTTGAAGTGATCGACTTTATCGAGATGCTTTGTGGGCTCGGGTTTCTCGCCGCGTGCCGGCCGCGGGCCGTTATAGCCGTGTTCAGGATGAAAGCGGTTATTTACGTGGCCGCGGAAGTTTTCCGGGCCATGAAACCACGGGCCAGTGCCGATGAAGATGCCGCCCGTAAACCACTCCGGCCCGTAGTAGCCATAAGGGGCACAGTCATAGGGCGCAGCGTCATAGTATCCGTAAGGACACTCGGGAGCGACGCCGATCTCAATACCAATTTGAGCCGCTGCTTTCGGAGTGGTTGCCATGATGGCCAAACCAGCAAAAGCTGCCAGTGCAACAAGCTTGAATCCTCTCATCTGCATTCCTTTCGATCTTGGGCCTTTGAATACCCTTCAAATCTTCACGATAGAGAGCCTGATTCCCAGCGTCTGAGCAGAAGCGATCACATGGAATGTCTGCGAAGCAGTTTCAGCGGTCCAATGTGACCATACGCTCATGGCATGCTTCCAAGATGATGAGCGTGACAGCCCAACTTCGCTGATTGCGTCGAGTATCGAGCAGCCGGACAACAAACATCTCGAAGAGTCTCGGCAGGTGCTTAGCGTGGACGACAGGCGAGCGGAGCAATGCGACGAGTTACTCGTCTTTCATAGTTGGGTTCACAACAAACTGAGGAGAACTTTATGACCAAACAGAGCACAGAAGACGCGGTCACAGGCAAGCTTCACGAAGTCAAGGGCGCGGTCCGGCAGAAGGCCGGCGAGCTAACAGGAAATCAAGATCTGGAAACCGACGGCCAGGCAGAGAAAATAGCGGGCAAGGTGCTGAAGATTGTCGGCAAGGTTGAAAAGGCAGTCGGAGAATAGGCAACGTATTATCCAACTCAAGAACGGGAAAGGTTACAACATAATGGAGCACACTGTATTGGAGCAAATGAGCGATCAGATCGACGAAACAGCACGCAAAGCTTCACGCGCTGCCTCAGCTGTTGGGGATGCACTGGAAGACGGTGTTATCGCGGCGCGGCGAGCCGCAAAACATGGCGGCGAGGTTGCCGCCGAGTTTTACGATGACACAAAGAAGCGAATTCAACGCAATCCAATTGAAACAGTTGTGGCGGCAACCGCAATAGGCATCGCAACCGGGGCGGCTATCAGTTGGATGTTAAGGCGAAAGAGTTGCTGCCAATAGAACAGATTCACAGACACGGGTCCAGCATGCTGGACCCGTGTTGATTTGCTTCTTATTGTCTCAATTGCCGGTACATGCCCAAATCCAGTGCGTGTCTGCGAACATTGTGTGCAATTGTGATCCGCGCAAGGACCCACATCCTGCTTACAATCTAGCGGTGACGACTCCAGTCGTAGAAATTGATAATCTCTCTCGCCGCTTCGGAGAATTCACGGCGGTCGACTCTTTGACGTTAGAGGCCAATGCCGGCGAGGTCTTCGGTTTGCTAGGCTCGAACGGAGCAGGCAAGAGCACCACAATCAAGATGCTGACCACACTCTTGCCGCCATCTTCCGGAGAGGCTCGCGTGGGCGGCTTCTCCATCACCACTCAGCCGGTCGAGGTTCGCCGTGCCATCGGCTATGTGCCACAGGCTGTTTCTGTGGATGGGTCTCTGACCGGCTACGAAAACCTGCTTATCTTTTCTAAGCTGTATGACATCCCGCACAGGGAGCAAGAGGCGCGCATTCGTGAGCAATTGAATCTGGTGGACCTGTCTCGAGAAGCGGATCGCCTGGTGAACCAATACTCGGGCGGGATGGTGCGGCGTCTGGAAATCGCTCAATCCACTCTGCACCGTCCGCGAGTCCTGTTTCTCGATGAGCCGACCGTCGGTCTGGATCCGATTGCCCGCGATGCTGTGTGGAAGCACCTGATCGATCTCAAAAACAACTACGGAACCACATTGTTCCTGACCACTCACTATTTGGAGGATGCAGAGAGTCATTGTGATCGAATCGCGATCATGCACATGGGAAAACTGGCAGCCCTGGGAACTTTGAAGGAACTTGAGGTTTCGCTGGGAAGCGGCGACCATACGCTGGATGAGGTCTTTGTTCATTATGCCGGTACAACGCTCGATCCCGGCGGCGGCTTTCGCGATGTTTCGATCGAACGGACCACGGAACAGCGGCTTGGTTAGCCCTTCTTTTATGACCGATACCTTCATCCATTCGCTGACCGGATTTATCAACAAGACTTTCGTCATCACAGAGTTTGAACTTCGCAAGCTGCGCCATGACTTCACAGAGCTCATTACTCGCGCGCTCCAGCCGGCATTATGGCTCCTGATCTTCGGGCAGGTCTTTGCGCGCAGCGGCATGATGCATACCGGCAACATTCCCTATCTCGACTTCATAGCGCCAGGCATTCTTGCACAGAGCGTTCTTTTCGTTGCGATTTTCTACGGCATCAATGTAATTTGGGAGCGCGATCTGGGGATTGTTCAGAAATTCCTCGTCAGCCCCACTCCGCGTGCCGCGCTGGTTCTCGGCAAGGGATTCTCGGCCGGTATAAGAACTCTTTCGCAGGCTATCGTCGTCTACGGCCTTTCTCTTCTACTCGGAGTCAAGCTGGATTGGAGCCCGCTCGCACTGCTCAACGTATTTGTAGTCGTGGTGCTCGCCGCAACCCTGTTCTCCACATTCTCGCTGATCATCGCCTGCATTGTGAAAACGCGCGAGCGGTTCATGGGCGTCGGTCAAGTGCTCACCATGCCGCTGTTTTTTGCCAGCAATGCAATCTACCCAACCACCATCATGCCCGCATGGCTCAGGGTAATCTCTCACCTGAACCCGTTAACTTACGTCGTCGATGCATTGCGCACTTCGATGCTTGCCGGCAGCACAAGTGTTTTCGGTTTGGGTATCGACTATGCGGTCATTCTGACGACGACAATTGTTCTGGTTCTGATCGGCGCTCGATTGTATCCCCAGCTGGGAGTCTAGAGAACGGTCCGGAAAGGGATCTAAAGAGATGACGGCACCTGAATCGAATCACGCAGTCGAGAAACCCGCTACGAAGGTGACCTCTGGCGCTCCCAGTGCTCGAGGTGCTCTTCCGGCTCCCGACGAGTCTCTAGTCCCCGCGAACGCAAAGGAACATAACATTCACGTCTCTGCTGCCGTCCTCGAAGCGGCGGGCAAGGACGGCGATGCGTTGCTCCTTTCGTTGCGCACGGCTCCCAAGGGCCTGACTCAAGCCGAGGCCGAAGAGCGGGCGCGCAAGTCGGGGCCGAATGAGGTCGCACAGGAGCGAGAGCGCGGCTGGTTTGTCAGTCTCTTGATCATCCTGCGGAATCCGCTGGTCATTCTGCTGGCAATTTTGTCGTCGATCTCATTCGCCACCGGCGACGCCCGCGCGGGAAGCGTCATGGCTGGCATGGTTGTACTCAGCGTGACGCTTAGGTTTTTGCAGGAGGCCCGAGCGGGCGCGGCCGCGGCGAAACTGAAGGCCATGATCCATGTGACCGCCACAGTGGTTCGCGATGGTAAAGCCGGGGAACTTCCGCTCCGCGACCTAGTTCCGGGCGACATCATCAATCTTTCTGCAGGAGACATGATCCCAGGCGACGTACGTATTGTCTCCGCAAAGGACCTGTTCGTCAGCCAAGGAACGCTGACGGGCGAGTCGCTTCCCGTGGAGAAGTTCCACGAGGCTGATCCCAAACCTCTGAACTCGCCGACAGAATTGAAGAACATATGCTTCATGGGCACTAGTGTCCAAAGTGGCACGGCGACAGCAGTCGTAGTTGCTACGGGAGTTCACACCTATCTGGGCACGATGGCCAGCTCTATCACCGAGGAAGGCTCGCCCACGAGCTTCGACCAGGGCCTCAGCCGCTTTACCTGGCTCATGATTCAGATCATGGCCGTCATGGTTCCTTTGGTCTTTTTAATCAACGGATTTACCAAGCACGATTGGAAAGGCGCATTCTTCTTCGCGATGGCCGTGGCCGTGGGGCTGACTCCGGAGATGTTGCCGATGATTGTCTCCGTCTGCCTCTCCAAGGGCGCGCTGGCCATGAGCCGCAAGAAGGTGATCGTCAAGCGGCTAAACGCTATTCAGAACTTCGGCGGCATGGATATTCTCTGTACCGACAAGACAGGTACTCTAACCGAAGATAGGGTCGTCCTTCAGCGACATTGCAACGTCGCTGGACGCGAAACCGACGAAGTCTTGCGAGATGGCTACCTCATCAGTCATTTTCAGACGGGACTGAAGAACCTGTTGGACACGGCAATTCTGAATAGCTCCGATTTTCACGAACAGGCCTTGATCGAGAAGTATAAGAAGCTGGACGAGATTCCTTTCGACTTCACTCGGCGCATGATGTCGGTGCTGGTTGAGAGCCCTGAAGGCAAAGCCATCCTGCTGACCAAGGGCGCGCCAGAAGAGATTTTTCATCAATGCTCGCAATTCGAGTTGGATGGCAAGCTTTCGCCAATGGATCCCGCGCTGATGAAAGGGCTGAAGGACCAATATGCAAATCTGAGCAACGATGGATTCCGGGTTCTGGCTGTTGCTGTTAAGGAGTTGCCGGGGAAAAAGTCCTGTTCTAAAGAAGATGAGCGCGATCTGGTGCTGAAGGGGTATGTTGCATTTCTCGATCCCCCCAAGCGCACCGCGGCAACGGCCATTGAGGCGCTGCACAAACACGGTGTCGTCGTGAAGATCCTCACAGGCGACAACGATCTGATCAGCCGCAAGGTATGCGGGGATGTGGGACTCGTCGCCGACCCGATGCTTCTGGGCGATGACGTTGAGAAGATGTCCGACACGGAACTGGCCGAGGCGGCGGAGAAGACGACACTTTTCGCGCGGCTCTCGCCCGCGCACAAGCAGCGTATTGTGCGCGTTCTCCGCGGCAACGGGCACGTGGTCGGATTTATGGGGGACGGGATCAACGATTCCCCGGCGCTGCGTGCCGCTGATATTGGAATCTCGGTGGATACGGCGGCCGACATCGCCAAGGAGTCGGCAGATCTGATCCTGCTGGAGAAGGACCTGATGGTGCTGGAAGGTGGCGTCATTGAGGGTCGAAAAGTATTCGCCAACATTCTCAAATACATCCGGATGGGAGCCAGTTCCAACTTCGGCAATATGTTCAGTGTATTGGGGGCGAGTGCCTTTCTTCCGTTCCTCCCCATGGCTCCAATTCAGATTTTGACAAACAATATGCTTTACGACTTCTCGCAGGTGCCCATTCCCAACGACGCCGTGGACGAAGAACAGGTGGCACGGCCGCGACCTTGGAAGATCGGCGAGATACGGCGGTTCATCCTTTGCGTCGGACCCATTAGCTCAATCTTTGACTACTCGACCTTCTTCGTGATGCTCTGGGTCTTCAAGTGCTGGGACCCGTCGCGCGCTTCGGTCTTTCAAACTGGCTGGTTTGTCGAATCGTTGATGACACAGACGCTCATTATTCATGTGATTCGCACGAACAAGATCCCCTTTCTGCAAAGTCGTGCAAGCTGGGCATTGACGCTCACGACCATCGTCATCATGACCTTTGGAGCTTGGCTACCCTACTCGCCACTGGCTTCTTCGTTAGGCCTGACACGCCTGCCAGGGGCGTACTGGCCGATCCTGCTTCTCACGCTGTTTGCCTATACGGGCCTGACGCAAATTGTTAAGGTCTGGTTGCTGAGGATGAAATGGATTTAGGACAGAACAAGCCGTTCACGCCTCTTGGAAGCTCCATGGAATCCCTAGGGAGGCCGACCAACAAGAACGCGCTTAGACGCTTTCAGAAGTTCCTCGTTCGGAAACGCTTCAAGATGCCCCTACGGAGCAGGCAACTGCATCGCACCGGCGGCATCGGGCTTCTAAGGGCTGCGGTGCTTGGCGCAAACGACGGGATCCTGTCAACCTCAAGTCTGGTGCTCGGCGTTGCAGCAGCACATGGGACCCACCGCAGCATCTTGGTCGCAGGGATCGCCGGCCTGGTCTCTGGAGCCATGTCCATGGCCGCCAGTGAGTATGTTTCCGTGCACTCGCAGGCCGACACAGAGGAGGCTGAACTAGCCATCGAGCGTACAAAACTCAAGAAAGACAACAAGGGTGAGCGCCAGGCACTTACGGCAATCTACGTGGCCCGTGGGCTTGAGCCGCTACTTGCAAATCAGGTCGCGCAGCAACTGATCGCTTATGACGAATTGGGCGCGTATGCTCGCGACGAACTCGGCATTTCAGAAAAATTCCGCGCGCGTCCAATTCAGGCATCCATGGCGGCCGCGTGTAGCTTCGCAGTCGGGGCCATGATGCCGCTTCTGATCGCTGCGGTCGCACCACAGACAAGATTGATCCCATTCGTCTCGGTATCTTCGCTGGCAGTTCTCGCGCTGATGGGCGGACTGGCTGCACGCGCGGGCGGCGCAAGAGTGATTATGGGCGCAATTCGCGTGACATTCTGGGGCGGATTGGCAATGGCAATTACCTCTGGAATCGGGTGGCTAGTTGGTGCAATTGCGTGAAGGGGCGCAACTGGACGCAACCGCCTGAAAGGCTGCGGGCGCTCGCTTCTCATCTCATCGAGCGGCAACGGCTTGAAAGGAAGGGAATCAGTATGAATCTGGAATTCAATTGAGAGCAGATAGACGACAAGATGTCAGTGATCGGAGTAACGCCGCAAAATGTCCACGCATCGTCTTCACGAGAATCAAACGAAACCAAAGAAGAGAATCTCGCGCACAAGATGATGGCCGCTCGGATCTAACGGTTCATTCCAATGATCCGAGTAACTCATAGTTCGCTCGATTCTTCTCAATTTCAGTTTCCGTGACTGGAGTTACTGCGGACGTTTGAAAAAAGACTACGTCGTCGGAATCGTAATTGTGAGTATGGCCATGAACACAGCGGAAGGACCCTGGTTTCAGGAATGAGAAGAAGTCCCCATAATGTGGGTCAAGTTTCGTTCCGAGCACTATGGTTTCGTTGCAAGTTCTGCATTGAATCCCCCAAGCGGTAATTCTCTCAACCGCCTTCTCCATGTGATTGAACTCCTCAGTCATTAAAGGAATGAACACCATTTTGCGCCTCGTCCAGATTGTGAAATTTCGGGGAAAGTCAGTCTTTTGTACTGCCCAAAGTCGGGTCCCATTCCCGTCAGACCCTCCGAGCCCCACGAGCGGCTATGCGAAGCCTTTGCGCCAGTAATTTCCATTCGTATAGATGCACTCCATTATCCCCCTATAGCTTCGCGGCTGCATGAGCAATTCCGACCGCTTTTCAGCTATTTCTTGATGAACCGAATGCGCAAATCCAAAATCTGTCCCGAATAACACACCCCCCAGTCCGTTCCGCCACCAGTCTCGATCGTTTTCCGAGGCGAAGTTTCCTGCGGCTCAATTCGCAGCTTGGTCATCTAGAACGCCGCACAAGTTTCAGCATGCTTCCACATACAGTCGAAGATCAACTCTGGAAGCGATTTTCGAGGCGGGGTGTAACGCGCTCCGCACTAGGAATGAACCTCAATCATCTTGGCTCCCCGGGCCCCCTGCATTCTCATTCGTTTGAGCCATTGCGATGTCGTAGTGCTGATGATCGCCTCCATCGCCCCCATCGTCTTCTAGTTCCTCTTCATCGCCGGACGTCTCGCCTCCAACGGCTGCTGCGAATGCGGCCCGTTCACGCTTGTCCCGCCGGACATCGAGTAACTGTTCTCCAACCGTGTGTTTGGGAGAGAAGCAGTACTGGACATACGCCTCAAAGAGGGCCTGATTCGGAATGCCGCGCTTCAAGACATCGGCATGATGGCGCTTGTAAAGGCTCATCAAAGCCTCCGGGGTAATGACGTAGGATCTTCGCTTTCCATGGCAAGCAACGGATGCCTGGAGCCATCCCTGTTCGATCCAAAAGGTGACCTCCGCTTTTCGGACCCGGAGCGCACTTGCCAGGCTTTCCACTGAAAACAGATCGCACCGGATATCGCGCAGGTTGAGATGATTTCTCCTCAGCATGCTGCGGATGGCCTTCGGCGTCCGATTAATCTTCTTCGCGACCTCTTCGATCGATCGCTTCACAAGTTCCTCGCGAACGCTCTCAACCTCGTCCTCGGTCCATCGTCGATGATCTTGCCGTCCTTTAATTCCGTACTGGATGATGAAGCGCCAGCAGGCTTCCTTTGGGCGCCCGCTGTGGCGCTGTAGGCGGACTACAAGGCCTGAGCAGCCATGGCCATGGCTTCCGCACTCCACACTGGGGAGCGCTCCGGCAATTTGGGGAGAGTTGCCATACGCGCCTCGATGCTGATCTTCTCGCGGCCAGGAAGGTCATTTTCAAATGTGCTTGAAGTTGCATTGAGGGCCATTCCGTGCCGCCGGACCCGGGGGTCTCGTCCTGGTTCCCCTGGGATTCCGCAAAAAGGTCCCTCTACCTAGTAAAGGCACCTGAGAACGGGATTTGTGGCAGGGACGTGACATTTTTCCGACACTTACCAGCGGAAAGCCCGTCTATACTACGAGTTAACTGGTGGTCAATCTCCCCCCGAGCACACACTCGCGAATGCCGCCAAGACGTCGTAACTGGAAAGAGCTGACTTGGAGCTGGGCCTATTCGACCGGGCATCCGGCCTCCGATCAGAAGTTGGAGGCCGCTGCTCAAGCAGCATGGCCATACGCATACCTGTGCGCCTGGGCGCATCTCAATGACGAGGATGCGGCAATCGATTTGATGGACCACGCTGTTCACAACGCATCTCAATACCTTGTGCGCCACAGCGA
>JBEKOA010000100.1:0-16249 GCA_049522255.1 Occallatibacter sp. | reverse complement strand
TCATGTCGGGAGCAACCTCGCTCGGAACGGGAACGCTGAGCGCGGGTGTGGCAACGCTTGCGACCTCATTTGCCGCAGCCGGAACGGACTCGCTCACCGCTGTTTACGGCGGATCGACGACCGATGCGACGAGCACTTCGAGTGCAGTCTCGGTGACGGTCACTACGACTGCCACGACCACCGCGCTCGCTGTATCCACCACCACGCCTACGGTGGGCGCCAGTGTTACACTCAGTGCCACGGTTGCGCCTTCCGCGGCTACCGGCACAGTCACCTTTATGTCGGGAACGACCTTGCTCGGAACCGGAACGTTGAGCTCGGGCGTGGCCACGCTTGTAACTTCATTCGCAACAGCGGGAACGAACTCCCTGACCGCTGTTTACGCTGGATCAACGACCTACGCCACCAGCACATCGAGCGCCGTAAGCATCACCGTCTCAACATCGACCACGCCGACGACTACCACGCTCGCCGCATCCACCACAACGCCAACAGTTGGCGCGAGTGTGACATTAACTGCCACGGTTTCGCCTTCGGCGGCCACCGGCACAGTTACGTTCATGTCGGGAACAACTTCGCTCGGAACCGGAACGTTAAGCGCGGGTGTGGCCGCACTTACAACCTCATTCGCAACACCGGGAACGGACTCGCTCACAGCCGTTTACGGCGGATCGACGACCTACGCCGCCAGCACATCGAGCGCCGTAAGCATCACCGTCTCTCCCGGAACCGGTACTGGCTTTGCGTGCTCCGTAGTCTACACGATTACGCCTCAGAGTTCATCTGCTTTCGGCGCGACTATTGACCTCGAGAACACTGGAACGACGGCCTGGACAAGCTGGTCGCTTCAGTGGATCTTCGCCAACGGACAGACGATCTCGTCTCTTTGGAACGGAGTTGAAACACAGAGCGGCGCGTTAGTGACGGTGACGAATCAGAGTTACAACGGCTCTGTCGCTGCGGGTGGAAGTGTAGCCAACATTGGCTTCAATGGCAACATAGCTACCAGCAATCCGTCTCCGACGGCGTTTGCGGTGAATGGCAACCTTTGCGCTCCACTGAGCGGCGATCCTCCGCTGGCGCCGACCGGGTTGACAGCCACATCCGGGAACGCGCAGATTGCGCTTTCATGGACGCCCAGTTTGACTGCGAGCAGTTACAACGTGTTGCGGTCGACCACGAATGGCGGACCGTACACCACGGTCGGCACATCGGCCACAACCAGCTTCACTAACACCGGCTTGTCGAACGGCACGATTTATTACTACGTTGTCGCGGCGGTGAACACTGCCGGCGCCGGCGCCAATTCAAATCAGGTCTTCGATGAACCCGGCGCTGTGCCTCCCAATGTGACGATCATCGTCAATCCAGCTGTGACCAAGACGATTTCACCCTATATCTACGGAATCGACGGAACCAGCAATGCTTCAATTCCCAACGTTCCGGATGTCACCATCTTCCGCATGGGCGGCAATCGCTGGACGGCCTATAACTGGACGACGAACGCCTCCAACGCGGGCAGCGACTATCTCTACGAGAGTGATAACTTCCTGAGCTCCAGTACGATTCCAGGATTTGCAGTGTATCCGACGATCAATGCCAACATTGCCGCGGGACAAGCCACACTGTTCACGGTGCCGATCCAAGGACTGGTATCCGCGGATGAATCCGGTCCGGTCCCCACAACCAATGCGCCGGACCTGGCGAGGTTCCAGGATGTTGTCTATCAGAAGAGCACAGTCAGTTCCGCTCCCTTTACCACTACGCCGCCTGTTGTTGTGGTCGGTGGCGAGGACACTGGCGATGTCTACGACGACGAGTTCGTCTGGGCAATGAATCAGCTTTCCACCACCAAGGAGATTTTCAGCGGCAACACAGCCACACCGGTTTTTGTGGATCTCGACAACGAACCGGATCTTTGGAATTCGACGCATCTTGAAGTGCAGGGACCGACAGAAATCACGCCGGCCGCCTACATTGCCAAGACTCTGTCAGTGACTGAGGCTCTAAAGACTCAGTTCCCGGAGATGATCATCTTTGGGCCGTCGCACTACGGTTTCCTCGGCGTCTACAACTGGCAGGTCGGAATCACCGACACCACTCCAACCGGTGAGAATTGGTTCCCCGACATGTATTTCCAGGCTCTGGCCACCGCTTCTGCAACCTTCGGAAAGCCGCTGGTGGATGCTTATGACTTCCACTGGTATCCGGAGGACTACGATGCGGGCGGTACGCGGGTAACAAGTATGACGGCCGCCACTCTGTCGGATGCGGATATGCAGCTGATCGTGCAGGCTCCGCGCAATCTCTGGGATACGACGTTCACCGATCCTGGTAACAGCAATCCGTGGGTCAACTCCGTTCTCGGAGGCGCGCCCATCGAGTTTCTGCCCAGGCTGCAAGCAAAGATCAATGCAGAATTCCCCTCGATCAAGCTCTCCATCAGCGAGTACGAAACGGGTGGATTCAATAATATTGCCGGCACGGTCGCCGAGGCGGATCAGCTGGGAGTCTACGCCAGCAACGGTGTCTTTGCGGGCATGTTCTGGCCGCCGGGCGGAACCTTCGATTATGTGCTTGCGGGCTTCCGCGCCTATCGCAACTTCGATGGCGCTGGTTCGAACTTCGGAGATACCTCGGTGTCAACGATCTCCAGCAACCCTGGGAGTGTGATGGCCTACGTAAGCACGGACAGCACAACGCCCGGCCGGGTTGTGATAGTCGTCATTAATCGGGCTAACACGACTCAAGTCGCAGCGCTCAGCGGGCTCAGCCTGTCGGGCACGGCCAACCTGTATCAAATGACGGCGACTACAGCTGAGGGACAAAGCCCGGTAACGCCTGTGTCCATTGGAACAATGGCGGTCAGTGGCTCGTCGCTGACGCTGACCTTGCCCGCGTACAGCGTCACAACAATCGACGTTCCATAAGCTCGCTGAATTTGGATTAAGGCAAAACCAGAGTCGGCGTGTCCTGGTGATTTCAATACAATTCGTGGCTTCCTGCTGGATGCACCGACTTGAGATTCTGGGTTCCAGGACACAGCGACTCTGGTTTTGCTATTGCTTTCTGATATCGGCAAGCGCACTCCAACCCCGCCAAAATGAAGTTGGAATGATTCCTGTTCAAGAATCTATTCGACGTGTCATTCCCTTTGCGCATCGCCTTTAGGCGGCTGAGGCACCAATGCTGTCGAGGCTGACTAGAGCTTCGTCCGGGAGTGCCAGCGTTGCAGCTTTGAGATTCTCGAGCAGATGCTGAATCGACGACGTGCCGGGGATCAGCAGAATGTTCGGAGACCGCCGCAGCAGCCACGCGAGCGCCACCTGCATGGGGGTGGCATCAAGCGACGCGGCCACGTCATTCAGCTTGGTTGACTGCAGCGGGGAGAATCCTCCCAGTGGAAAGTACGGCACATAGGCTATTCCCTGCGCGGCGAGAACATCAACGAATTCGTCGTCGCTGCGCTGGGCCACGTTGTAGAAGTTTTGAACGCAGACAATCTCAGTAATGGTCTGTGCTTCGGCTAGCTGCTGTGAGGAGACGGTGCTCAGACCGATTTGCCGAATCAGGCCTTTCTGCTTGAGTTCGGCAAGTGCGGTGAGCGGCTCTTCAAATGGTTCGTCCGTCGGCCCGGTGAGACCGCCGAGGCGAAGATTGACCACATCGAGCGCATCGAGGCCGAGATTTCGAAGGTTGTCGTGCACCGCGTCGATAATCTCCTGGCGCGAGCGTGCGTGCGGCCATGAGCCGTCGCTGCCGCGGCGCGCGCCCACTTTGGTCACGATTACAAGATCGTCCGGATATGGGTGGAGCGCCTGCTTGATAAGCTGATTGGTTACATGCGGACCGTAAAAGTCGCTGGTATCGATGTGGTTCACGCCGGAGGCGACGGCCTCGCGCAGAACGGCAATCGCACCAGAAATATCACGCGGTGGCCCCCAGACCACTTTGTCGCCATCCTTTCCCGCAAGCTGCATGGCGCCATAGCCCATTCGAGTCAAGTTGACTGCAGTGTTGGCAAGGTTAAATGTGCCGCCAAGATCAGTTCGATTCGTCATGGTTTCTCCTTGGTAGAATCAACAGATGTGTCGAAGACCCGTGCATACAAGCATTGGATGAAGAAACCTTCAGGATAGGAGTTAGCTATTGCCAACACAGCGCTCCCTTCCGAGATCGGTACTTGGTCTCAATTTGATGGGTGCGAACTTCTCAGCGAGTGCAGTGCCGGGGAGGTCAGGCGACAATCGACCGAGAACTTCATTCGTCTCCTCCCCAACGGGTCACGGTTAGGCGATTCACGATTGAATCTCATGCGCTCGGCAGAGTAACGGCTGGGGGTTCTGCCGCCCGCACATGACATCTAGGCTGGTCTACCCATGTATTTGCTCAAGATGTCCACCAAGCCCTGATTGGGAACACACTGCTTTGCCGAAAAGGAAGAGAGGATATGATCCAATTCATTCTCAGACAGGCCCTTGAATAGGCTGGCATAGAGAGGCTGCATCAGAGTTCCCGTGTAGAAGCAAAGCAAGGTCTGTTTGACGCAGCGGGCATTGAGTCGCGCATCCAACTGCGGATCACCTACAACTTGAAGGATATCTTCAGCAAGTTGAGCTGTCGCGTTTTTCACCGGGTTTGGTGGCAGCCACGACATCCAATCGTCTGTGCCGAGCGCCGCCTTCTTACGAAGAATATCGCTGATCCGCTCCATGTAAGGAGATGAACGGTCTAGTGTCAGCATGCCCATCACGCCAACGTCTTTGTAATTCCATGTCGTCCAGTGCGCATCATTCCGTTCAAAGATGCCAATCTGATCGTCTATCGCCCGAAGCCGATCGCCATTCTCATCAGATGGCCCATTGTAGACTGACCCGAACTCGCCCACCCACAACGGAACGTTATACTGCTGAGCAAATCTCGTCCCTTCGGCATCCAGGAAGTTGCGCTCCAGCTTTTGCAGATCCCAGGCCTCGGGACCACTTGCAGCCGCGGATCGCGGCTGGATCATGCCAGGGTATCGGCCAGGTCCAAATCCGGGCACAGTGTAGTTATGCGAACTGTAGCTGAGGTTGTCGTCGAAGGGCATCTCAAGCCCCAGAAACTGATGGGCGTAGTTATCACCTTCAAGGAAGATGATGTGTCTGGAATCAAACTTGCGGATCGCGGATACGAGCCGGCGATAGAGGGAATTCATTCGGTCCCAATTGGGTCTGTAATTAGAATAAATATTCCACGGGTAGTCGCCCAGGTCGTTGTTCGAACAGGGCTCGTTCAGCACATCATAGCCAGCCACCACCGGCATGTTCTTATAGCGCCGTGCAAACTCCTGCCAAAGAGCGATATAGCGGTCCTGATAGTACGAAACCTCCCAAAAAAGACTGATGCGCGATGCATTGTCAGAATGCCAATGCACGTTCTGCCACCCCTGAGCCGAATGGAGATCCAGGATGACGTACAGGCCATGTTTTTCGCAGTGGTCCAACACTTGATCGAGGCGCGCAAAACCCGCCTCCTTGTATTTGAACGGAGCGGCATCGTCTTCGAAGTGTCGATAATTAAGAGGTATCCTCACGACGGTAGCGCCAACCCGTCTGAGAAAGACCACATCGTCCTCATTGAAGAAATGGTCCAGCATCCTTTCGAAGAAGAACTGTGCTTTGCCCGGACCAAGTACCTCCTCCATCTGAGCTCGGAGAGTATGCTCCGCGCCTGGGTGCCCGTTAATGAAATCTTCCATGTTCATCCAGCCGCCTGGACAGGTTCCCCTCAGGTGAACCTTTTGCCCTTTGGAGTCGACAATGTGACGGCCACTGACACGAAGGAACTCCATCTTGTTCTCTCCGTCATACCTGTTTGCTGTTTGTGGACTGACGTTCTGTTCCGCCGCGGCTGCGGGTCCGTGTCCCGTGAGCGCCGCCGCGCCGGTAAGAGCGGCGAGCTTGAGAAACTCGCGCCGTGGCTGCAGATCAGTTGCTTTTCTTTTCACAAGACCTCTCTCAAGCATTTGGTTTGCCTCGTATCTGGACATTGGTTTGGGAGGTTTACAGCGCCGAGAAAAGAGTCGAAAGAGAACTGGAAAAGCACTCGCCAAGCGAAAGCACAGAACCCTCTGCTGGCAGTCAATCCGCGTTCTGGACCACGCCTCTCATTCGAATACCTCCGAAGCGCACTGAACTCCGTGCTCATCGACCATCGATTTTAATAGGATATCCCTGCCACACGTATTCCAATGCCTCCGGCAAAGTCTGTTGCTTTACGGCCCTATCCACATGGCCTGCATTGCGTGCGAAGACAAACTGATAATGATAGCCCTTGGCGGCCAGCACCCTGGCCATCTTCTCGTTGGCCGCGACCCAGTCGTGCATATGATCGTCCATGGAATTGGGATTGAGGAGATCGCGGTCGCCCACTTCCATCCAGATACGAATCGGTTTGACAGGGGAATTGGGAATCAAATGCTCATGAAACTCCCAGGCGCCGTGAGGAGATTGCGGGTTGTAGGGCCACTGCTGGTTGACATAAGTTCCCGAGTAAGTGAGAACGCGGTGGTACCACTCGGGATGGTACCAGGCCATGATGAGTGCGCAGGAACCGCCAGAGCTACCTCCCATAGCGGCCCGGCCGTCGGGATCGGAAGTCAGCTTTATGTGGGCCTGCGCCTCGACGAGCGGAAGGACTTCCTTTTCGACGAACTCGGCATAGAGGCCGGACATGGTGTCGTACTCGAGGCCGCGCTCGCTGCCCTGCGCATCGCCTGAGCCATTACCAATGGAGATAGCGACCAGAACGGGAACCCGGTGCTGGGCGATGAGATTGTCAAGAGCTGTGAACAAGACGCGGTCGGGCCCATCTGCACCGACGATAAATGGGGCTGCGGTGCCGGGAACGTATTGTGCCGGGACGTAGACGGCAACATGGCGCGTGTAAGGAGCGGGATGGCTGGTGGTGACGATGAGTTTGGCCGGATCGGAAGGATCAGGACTGCCGAAGGTGCCGGGCTCGCGGGCGATGCCGGGAAAGATCTTGCTGTCGGTCGAGCTCATGGTGACCTCAATGACGGTTCCCTTCGGTACTCCTGGATGTTCAGACATCTCCGGCGCGGGCACGTGTGTGGGACCAAGGATGAAGTTGCCGTCGGCATCTTTGGGAGCGTTGACGCCGTCGGCCAATTCTTTGGCAGCGACTAAGCCGGGCGTGCCGGGATCGCGAGTGGGCGGCGTGGGACGCGGTGGAGGCGTCGCCTTTGGCTGGGCATTAGAGGAATTGGCCACCTGAGCAAATGCCGGGGTGGCGGGTGCGATCAGGCAAAACGCACCGATAAAAATCAGCGAGACTGAAGTGCGGATAAGACGAAGCATGGGAAACCGAAGGTTGTCTACGAGCAGATCCCAATGGGCTGAAAATCAGACAGTGAACAATCAATCACGGCACAAATAGGGTAGCATTCGCAAGGTCCTGCCGGCCATCGGGTTTGAGTGCGAGGCGCTCCAATGCGGTAAGTTTCATACTTGTCTTGATGGATCAGGCTTGTTCCTACTCCCTCAATACGTGCAGGAGAAACATCGATTGAGCTGAAACAGCCGCGGTCAAAACCAAATGCAAAGCGGTGAAGCCGTCTAGCCTCGCTGGTTCGTGTTCTACGAGCGGCCTGCTTCAGCCGATACCTGCCGGAGTTTCCCGCCGCCTTGATGCCCGCCATCAGCATGCGTTTCGCCACCTTTACTATGCAGGGCCGCGGATTATAATGCTTTGGGCCGTGCGCCTCCAGCGTTGGATGCGCTTTGGGCTCGCCGGGAACGAGAGTGGTTGTCCATCGCCGGCACGGGACTTTAATGACCGAATGCGACCGGGGTCAACGCGTGGGTGGGCGATTCGCGCAGAACGAGAAACACTCCTGCTTCCCGGTCCAGGTAGCCATTGATCGAATGGTAATTGCCGAGTAGGCGACCGTTCAGGAACAACCGCCCTTTCAGCCTGGCCTAGCGCGCAGTCCTTTGCCTAGAGGGACATAATTGCCCGCATTCTGGGACGAAAAAGCAGAATTGAGCCTGAAACAGCTTCTGCGGCCCGAACAAATCTGACAATTTGTCGATAGGGACTCTTGTCGAAGTGTCCGGAAGTGCGGCAAGAGTTCCCTCGCACGAACTGGCAGACGAAAGCTGGCCGACGGAGACTGAAGGAGTTTCGTCATGACAGAGACATTTCGATCCTTAGAATCGTTGGCCAGCACTGTGAGCTTCGCACAGTCCAGAGGCAAAGTGGTTTACAACACGAAGTGCAAAATGTGCCGCGGCGCCACCGACACATCGACAGCCAAGTTTCTCAATGTGAAGCCGGTCTCCGATCTGGCTGTTCGCTCAGGAGATTCGTCTTGACAGATTCATCAGACGTTACGCTCTCATTACTCAACTTCGACAACGCTACCCTCACTCCCGAGGATGAACGATTCCTCTCGAGAGTTTTTTTGGTTCTTCGCAATTGTCGTCTTTCGGAGGAGGAAAAACAGCGCGTCAATAAGAGCCCCGGCCTTATTGACCTGCTTTCCCGGTACATCGATGTGAATCGGCGGGCAAACCAGTATTCATCGGAAGAGGTGAGGTCGAATTATTGCTACCCCCCGGGATTCAAAATGCGCAGCGTCCAGGAACAAGTGACCGCTTTACAGATGTGTTTTCCGGAGCTTGGAACACGGGAAGACAATATTGACAAACTGATAGCGCGCCCGCT
The DNA here is from genome assembly GCA_049522255.1 of Occallatibacter sp. GTDB lineage: Bacteria > Acidobacteriota > Terriglobia > Terriglobales > Acidobacteriaceae > Telmatobacter. The sequence continues at coordinate 7,519 of JBEKOA010000100.1, read as the reverse complement.
TCACACAAGCGCGGAGTGGGCTGCTATCCCGCGCTGGGAGAAACTGGGAAAGACATATCAAGAAGCAGTCCAACGGGTTCTTGCCGTCATCGCATCGAAACGAAAGTTTAGCAACTCCTGCAATATCAGCAGGCTGTGCCAAAAAGAGGCAGCAATTGATGCGTGGGGTGAACTTGGCAAGAGCCAGACCGGAGATATTCTGATCGTCGGTACAACGTTTGGCCTGCGGCATCGAGGCCGCTCCATTCGCAACGCCGAAGAGAAGATGATCGGCAATGAGTTTGGCCTCGGTGTTTTCGCGGTCGGATGCATGATGCTGACGCACCCCAAACGCGAGATCACGCGGAACCAACTGCACCCTGAATGCGGTGGGGATGAGTTTCCAACGGAGACGGACGGACAAATCGCTTCTGCGCCATTCTTTTCAGTCAAGAACGACGAAATGAGATTGGACACCGTTAAAGTCGATAACCCCGGGGATGCCTTCGGATGCGCTACTGGTTTTCTCCAGAAAGCGGTCTGAACTCTTCGAACTTTTGGCGGACACTTACCTGATTCTTGGATGAATCGAGCGTCAAGCGACCGTTCTGTTGCCAATGATGTGAAGCAGCGTCATCCTCATGGATTCATATTCGTGTTCTAACGGTCCTGTCATCTGGGTTCCGCACACTTCAAAGTAAGCCAAGTTAGTTGAAATATCTTCCGGCCAGCCGGTATTTCCGACCGGCTGATTGCTGAGATCCAGCCAGAAAACATCGAATGACGCATAGAGATCCCAGGGAAAAAACAACCAATCCGACTTTTGGCGGATTCGCAACATGAGCGAAAATGCATAGAGTTTGTCCGAAGGCAGCGCCCTCGTGGTTTCAGAGACGCTTGGAGGACATTCATGGTGCACAGGAGCATAGTACCTATTGGCACGGGGACAGCAATGTTCTTCCTGCTCGTTACGAGCGCACGTACATGGACGCAACAGCCGCCCGAACCAATAGATCCGACACCGCAGGACGGCGAAGTCTATGCCTTAATGGACCAGGCGACGGCCTTGCAGCTCACGGGGAATCCGTCCGGGTTTGGCGGCAGCAATGTGCTCGAATCTCCACGCGATCTGGGTAGCCTCGCGCAGCGCTGGGCCCTTACGCGACTGGACGGCGAATGGAAGCTCACAGAAGTGGCCTCTGGGCTGTGCTTGACCGAAGATCTCTTTCGACCGGTAGCAGAGACCGAGCGATGCTCGCCATCGCCGCTCCAGCGCTGGCTCATCCGCGAAGAAGCAAACGGCTACTCGACGCTGCAAAACGACGCAACTGGCCGGTTCCTCACGGTGCGGGAAAGCCTTGGTGGAGTGGGTACCGCGCATGTTAATGGCGATCCATCGCAGGCTCAACTCTGGCAACTGCGTCCGGCATTCTGGCGTGGCGCCGATATTTCAGAACAGGAAAAAATGGAGGCTTTGCGCGTCAAGACCGGCCTGCCCTGGTGGAAAGACGCGGAACAGCCCGAGGACATTCTGAAGATTCTGAAGGATCACGGATTCAACTCCATCCGCATCCGGCCTACCTCCATTCCTCCCTATTACCCCGATCAGCCACCGAGCGTCTGCACGGGAAACTACTGCTACATCGAATCGGATGCACAGGATCTCGATCTGGCAAGGCGGGCACGCAATCTCGGATTCAGCCTGGAGCTCACGCTGTTCTTCGACGGGGGCAATTCGCAGTCGATCCCCGGCTCATGGGCCGGACAAACGCAGGCACAGCTTGCCGCAGACATCTATAGCTACACCAAGGCGGAGTTGGAGATGTATCGCAAGGCTGGGCTGATGCCCGACATGGTGAGCATCGGCAATGAAGTGGACACGGGATTTCTTGGCGGCCCAGGCTACTACCCTTACAACCACTTCGCAGCGTTTGCGGCGCTTGAGCAAGCAGGACTTACCGCCGTGGCGGATGCCGCGAGCGATACCAGCATCGGACCCGCAATTCCCTCTCCGCTGACCTGCATTCACATCACGCCCGGATACAACATGACGAGCTTCTTTTCGAGCGCCAACGCGAACGGGCTCACTTACGACGCGATCTGCGAGAGCTATTACCCGATTTACCATGGGCCATTGACAGATGCACAGGCGGCTCAAGCCAATCCTTACAATCAGCCAGTGGAGGCCGATACTTTGCTCCAGGCTGCGCAGGCTTTGGGCAAGCCGATCTACATCATTGAAACCGGCGAGCACTATGAACTCGGCTTTGAATCGCTCGACCCCTGGTATGCGCCCACCCGCGCTGCACAGCGGCAGTTCCTGCTCGATCTGGAGGGCGTAGTCGAGTCGCTGCCCGGCAACCTCGCCATGGGCATCGAGTACTGGGCGCCAAACGATGTTGAGATGCCAGATGGCGGCGGACCGTATAGCACATTCCAGAAAGACTACACGACACCAAATGCGATCTACGAGTGGGAGGGGCTTGGACTCTTCGATAGCGCAGATCCGGACTATCTGACCAACCCCAGCGCGCCAAACTACTCGACGGCGCTTCCGGGCCTGGATGCGGTGGGCGGCAAGCTGGATGCCACGCTGCACTACAAGCTGACAAACCGCAAGACGCAATTGCTGCTGACGGATGACGGCAATGAGGTGGGCGCAGGGATCTCATCTTGGCTGTCCGGGTTCGATGGCGTCGTCGACACAAGGTCTCAGTGGAACATCGCGAGCGATAACAAAGGTGCATTTACGATTGAGAATTTGCATGCATCGAGGAATGGTCAGCCTGTGGTGCTTGACGCGACAGGCTCATCAGCGGTTGCCGAGGCATTGGCCAATGGTGCGCCGCAACAGAGCTGGGACGTGCAGACAGCCGGAAATGGCTACTTCTACCTCGTGAATCAATCCACTGGGCTAGTGGTGGGGCTGGATGATTGGGGTCAGGCTGTGCAGCAACCGCAGGCCACCTCTGGGCAGGCTGCACAGTGGGCCATTACGCCGGTGGCGATTTCAGGAGGCCAATAGAAACTTGCGATCTTATGCTCGTCATGTAAGCGTCCGGGGTAGGCCGTTCGGCTTTCATCGATCACCTATTGCGGGAAAGTAACGCTAGACGATTTCAAGGCGCAGGTCGCGACCGACAGCAACCGCGGCTTTCCGCAACGTACGCAGCGTCACGGCGTGACACTTTGGATCGAGCAGCCGTTCAAGTGTGGCGCGGCTCGTGTGCATATGGCGCGCCATCTCAGCTTTTGAAATCTGCTTCTCTTTCATGGCGGCTGCGATCTGACGCGCCAGGACACGTTTGAGAGCTGCCGCAGTCGCTTCTTCGTAGAAGCCTTCCTCGCGAAGCCAGTTATCGAACGACGATCCGATGTCTCTCTTCTTCATATCAAGAACCAGTGTATCGTTTTAGCGGTGTAATCGTTCAAGGCCCTTCCTTGACCGAGGGCATGTTTTGCTTTGGTAGGCACCCGAAGTGGGCCCTGGGGCGTAGGCTATGAACTCAAGTGTCCATCAAGTTGGCCAAGTGTACACATGAGATTAAGCGAGATGAGCCCGAGGAGCAGCGAAATTCCAGGGCAGCAACTCCTGGATTCGGCTGATCGGGTGATCGGCGATCTGTTCGAGCACGCGGCGGAGGTATAACTCCGGATCGAGGCCGTTCAATTTCGCCGTTCCCAGCAGCGAATAGATAGCGGCGGCGCGGTGGCCACCGGCATCTGATCCACAGAACAGGAAGTTCTTTCGATTATGGAAATCTTGGCATAAACGCAATTATGTTCAGCGCTGGATTATGAGCAGTCGAGTGTCGGACGGCGCGCGAGTGGGCATATTGATTGGCTGATCGGTGATCGCCTGCACTGACTAACTAAGCATAATATCTGTGATCTCTTGATGCGGAACTTTTCGCACTGGAGATCGTCATGGATAAAACAGTCGTCGCGCATCCACAGGTGCTTTGCTGGCTTCGAGAGAGCATACTGGATTCTCATGTTGCCACGTTCCTTGCTTATCTTCGCGGGCGCGGATATGCCAGGCAGACTCAGCATAGCTATATCTGCGCCGTAGCTCACTTCGCGCGCTGGCTCAGTCTGGAAAAGGCTCGTTTTCCGGACCTCAACGATCAAGTTGTCGGGCGGTTTCTTTCTGTCCACCTGCCTCACTGTAGCTGCCCTTATCCGGTGCTCCGAACCAAGCACGAGATCCACGCCGCATTGCGTCACCTGCTGGCGGCGCTACTTGCCAGCGGCGTGATTCGGCAGCGTCAGGACGCCGATCCCATCTCTCTGGAACTCACCCGTTTTGATAACTACATGCTGCATGTCCGCGGTCTTGCGATCAGCACCCGCCGCCAGCGATCACTCATCATACGCAAGTTTCTTCTGGCACAACGGCGGGATAAGCACTTCGAAGGTGGACGGATTAGTGTCAACGGCGTCCGCGCGTTCGTCCTTTCTGGCTATGGGAAGTGCAGCGCTGGAACTGTCGGTGTTGTTGGCGGAGCCTTACGTTGTTACTTGCGATACCGCGCCCTGGAGGGCGACAACATTGAACACCTTCAGGAAGCTGTCCCGAGTGCGGCTCACTGGCACCTGGCCGGTTTACCAGAACTGCTCAGCGGCCAAGAAGTCCACACCTTGCTGAACTCTTTCCGCGTTCTCAAGTGCTCACCCAAGCGCGCCTATGCGATGGTTCGCTGTCTCACCGACCTTGGCCTACGCGCATCCGAGGTTGTCCAGTTGCAGCTGGATGGCATGGATTGGGAAAAAGGAACCATCCATCTCCCGATGGGTAAGCTGCGTCGCGGCAGCATCCTCCCACTGCCCGAGAGGACGGGCCAGGCGATCGTAGATTACCTGCGCACGGAGCGCCCACGAACCAGCAACCGCGCTGTCTTTGTTCGGCATGTAGCTCCTTACGATGTACCGATCGGCCCCGGCGTAGTTCGGCGCGCGGTTCGGGAAGCCTACCAGCGCTGCGGCTTGGCACATTCGCGCGTACACATTCTTCGACACAGCATGGCGTCGATGTTGCTTAGCCAGGGCGCGCCGCTTAAGGAAATCGCGGACGTGCTTCGTCATCGCAGTCTTGATACCTCGATGATTTATACGAAGATCGACTTGCGCAGGCTGGAGGCGGTCGCCCTGCCCTGGCCCGGGAGGCAGCTATGACCACTTCCCGCACCATGCAGTCTCTCGTGCAGATGTACCTCGACGAGCGGCACAACGCCGGATTTGCTCTGAAGATTCCAGGCAAGCTCCTGATGGGATTTGCGCGTTTTTCCGATCAACGGGGTCATCGTGGCCCCATTACTGAACAACTCACCTTGGACTGGGTTCAAGGCTGCGCAAAACGGGCAACTCCATTCACCTGGGCGCGCCGGCTGCAGACGATCCGGCCTTTCGCTAGATTCTGTCTCCGAGTAGACCGGGCGACGTACGTTCCGGAGCAGAACGTCTTTGGTCGGGCGAAGCGGCGCCTCACACCTCATATCTATACCGATCGGGAGATTACCGATTTGCTACGGGCAGCCGGTCAACTCAAGCCTAAGGGAACTCTTCGTCCGGCAACCTACAAGGCTCTGTTTGGCCTCATTGCCGCCACCGGATTGCGGCTTTCTGAGACATTGAAGCTGCGTTTCGCAGACCTGGATTTCGCTCGCAACGTTCTGACTATTCGTCAGACGAAATTCGCAAAATCCAGGCTTGTCCCTTTGCACCCGAGCGTTACAGCGGCATTGTCCCGCTATGCCGTAGTCCGGCAGAGTGCGATTCCAGTAGAACCGAAGTCGCCCTTCTTTGTCGGCTTGTCTGGAACTGCACTGCCCAAATCGACTGTGCATTACGCGTTCCAGCAGTTGCGAAAAAGGCTGGGATGGAAGGCTCGCGGCTCTCATCCCTTTCCTCGCATTCATGACTTGCGGCATACCTTCATTTGCAGGCGCGTACGACTATGGCACGAGCAAGGGGCGGATATCGATCATGCGATGCTTGCACTCGCTACCTATGTGGGCCACGCCAAGGTGTCCGACACATACTGGTACTTGACCGGTGTCCCGGACCTCATGGCGGTAGCCGGCCGTAACTTTGAGGGATTCGTTGAGTCCCACAGGAGGCGGCCTAATGAATAAGCCTGTAGCTGCTCCGTCCTTCGCCGTTCTTCTCCAACGCTTCTTCACAGAGCATTTGCAACAGCACAGAGCCGTAAGCCCACGGACCATGGTCGCTTACCGAGACACTTTCCGTCTGATGCTCACCTTTGCCGAAAAGACGATCGGAAGAGAACCACAGCATTTCCTACTCACCGATTTGAACGCGAAGTTCATCCTCGACTTTCTGGATTATCTGGAAACCGAACGCAAAAACTCGTCACGCAGCCGCAACGCACGCCTGGCGGCGGTGCGCTCTTTCCTGAAGTACGCGGCTCATCACGATCTTTCGGCGCTGGACTGTATTCAACATGCCTTGGCTGTGCCCATGAAGCGATTCGACCGTCCTTTGCCGGAATTCCTTTCGAGGGAAGAGATCCAGGCCATTCTCGATGCCCCTGATATCCGTACTTGGTGCGGGCAACGGGACCGGGCTCTTCTCACCACCCTTTACAACACCGGCGCGCGCGTCTCGGAAGTGCTGGGCCTCACGGCCAGGGACCTGATCCTTGAAGGAACTCCTGCAGTTCACATTCATGGAAAGGGACGAAAACAGCGCAGCGTTCCTCTCTGGCGATCGACGGCCTCTCTTCTTCGATCCTGGAAACGGTGCTTAAACAATCTTGACGCTCACGACTACCTGTTTCCCAATCGCGGGGGAACAGCCATGACAAGATCCAATGCCGCGCAACGGCTTTCACTCGCGGTTGCTCAGGCGGCACGCAACCATCCCCGCCTGAAGACGCACACAGTGTCTCCGCATTCCATCCGTCATTCAACAGCGCTGCACCTACTGCAGTCTGGCGTCGACATCACGGTCATCGCTCTCTGGCTCGGCCATGAAAACCCCTCAACCACGCACATGTATATTGAAGCGGACCTCTCGATGAAGGAGCGTGCCCTTCAGAGACTTAAGCCTCCTAGCGCGAAGGCCAGCCGCTACAGGCCTCCTGATCAACTCATGCAGTTCCTCGTCACGCTCTGAATTATGCGCAGCGGGAGAACTGCCGCAAGCTCGATTTCAAGGCCGTTATCCCGCTGCGCACAATCGAACTGCGCATAATACAAGACTGGACATAATTCCTGCCCAGGGCGACAACTCGCAAAGCCCGCTCTGCAGCCGAGTTGTCCATTTCAATTCGGCCATCATGTAGATAGCGCGTGAGCGCACGCCAACGTGCCAGTGCATAGCGGATCGCCGCAGCCGTATCGGACTTGCGTGAGAGCTGTGTAAGGGTTTTGTTCAGCCAGCGATGGAGTTCTTCGACCAGCGGTCCGGCTCGTGCCTGACGGACCTGGCAACGCAGATCGGCAGGCTTGCCGCGGATCTCGCGTTCGATGTTGTAGAGTGCTCCGATGCGCTGGATGGCTTCGGCTGCGATCGCCGA
>JBEKOA010000099.1:0-16535 GCA_049522255.1 Occallatibacter sp. | reverse complement strand
TTCAGCCTCTATTGACGCGGCTTTCAGACAGATATCATCTGGTTGCGCCGGATTATCCGGGCTTCGGGCACAGCGACTGGCCGGACCCGAAGGAGTTTCCCTACACCTTCGACCACATCGCCACAGTGATGGAAGACTTCGTGCAGACGCGGGGCTTGTCGCGTTACACCCTCTACATGCAGGACTACGGCGGGCCAATTGGTTTTCGCATGGTGCTGGCGCACCCGGAGGCGGTGCAGGCGCTGATCGTGCAGGATGCGGTGGCGCACAACGAAGGCCTGGGTGCGAACTGGGCAACACGGCGCGCGTTCTGGGCGGACCGGAAGACAAACGAAGAAGCGCTGCGTACGAATCTGCTGTCCATGGCGGCGACGAGGACGCGACATATCGGGGACGATCCGAATGTCGATCTGTATGATCCGGATCTCTGGACGGATGAGTACGCATTCCTGAATGCGCCAGGCCAGGCGCAGATTCAGAGCGATCTGTTCTACGACTACCGCACAAATGTCGAGAATTATCCGAAGTGGCAGGCATGGATGCAGAGAAAGCAGCCGAGGCTACTGGTGGTCTGGGGCAAGCACGATTTGTCATTCGATTCGGGAGAGCCGGAACGCTATCGCAAAGACGTGCCGAGCGCGCAGGTGTATGTGCTCGACGCCGGTCACTTCGCGCTCGACACCAAGGCAGACGAGATTGCTGCTCTGGTAAGCCAGTTCATGAAAATGGAAAAGTAGACAGTGATGTCAGTCATGTGGAGAGAAATAGATGTCAGTAGAGATCAGCTTGGATCGCCGCCCGCAAGCCGAATTCCTGGTCCAAGTCCACCGTGAGATGGAGATTTTATACTGTCGTTTGGTCACGATCGGCACGGAAAACATCACTTTAACGAACGAGTATCGCTCCGGCGTGGACACCCATTGGCCATCCCTTTCAGACAGATTCATTGTCTGATCGGAATTGCCAATCGCGTCTTTGTGCCGCCGCAATGGGCACTCGCTTTTGTTACCTGCGATGGCGCAGACAGGTTCTTGACCAATGAAAAAACATGAATGAGAATCTTCGTGAATCGAGATTGACGCAATGGATGTATCCGAAGAGCTAAACGAAACCGTTCTTCCTCAGAATGTGGTCGCTCCGCTCACGCGAGCGGCGATCTTTCTGGTCGTATGCATTCGCCAGGACCCAGACGCCTATGCGCTGCTGCGGTCGTTCTGCGCAGACCTTTCCGGGCTCATCCGCGCCGTTGAGTTTCGGGACATTGAGGCGGACCTTACCTGCGTCGTTGGATTTGGGGCCGATTCCTGGGACAGACTCTTTGGATCGCCACGGCCTGCGGAGCTTCACCCGTTTCGAGAGATTCGGTCAGGCGGCCGCCACGCCGTATCCACGCCCGGCGACATCCTCTTCCACATTCGAGCTAAACGTATGGACCTTTGTTTTGAATTGGCTACCCAGATCATGGACGGCATCGGCGATGCCGTTACGATTGCCGATGAGGTTCACGGCTTCCGGTATTTCGACGATCGAGATGTCGTCGGTTTCGTCGATGGCACGGAAAATCCGCGGGGAGAGGCCGCTCGTGAGGCCGCAATCATCGGCGGCGAAGACCCGGCGTTTGTTGGAGGAAGCTATGTCATCGTGCAAAAGTACCTGCACGACATGAAGGCATGGAATGCTCTTCCAATTGAGGCACAGGAGCGCATCATTGGCCGCAGGAAACTCTCAGACGTCGAACTGAGTGATGCCGAGAAACCTGCCTCGGCGCATAATGCGCTGACCGTCGTCGAGGAAGATGGAAAAGAGCTCAAGATCCTGAGGGACAACATGCCTTTCGGACGGCCAGGCTACGGCGAGTTCGGGACATACTTTATCGGGTACAGCCGCACTCCGCGCATCACAGAGACAATGCTGCAGAATATGTTCGTCGGCCGTCCGCCCGGAAACTATGACCGGCTGCTCGATTTCAGCCGCGCTGTAACCGGCAGCTTGTTTTTCGTGCCGTCTGCAACGTTTCTGGATAACATCGGAGGAGATGGGCCGGACTCAACGGATACCGCCGCGCGACAGGCATCCGACCCGCCGCCGGCCACGTCCGCGAACGATGCATCACTCAAGATCGGATCACTTAAAGGAGAGAAGGATGAATAACCTCCATCGGGAATTGGCGCCAGTCTCCGACGCTGCATGGTCGCAGATTGAGGAAGAGACGACGAGGACGCTGAAGCGGTATCTGGCCGGACGACGGGTTGTAGACGTTCCTTCGCCGGGAGGAATTGCTCTGCCCGGAGTGGCGACTGGCCACATGCGATCGATCTCCCCTCCTGGGGAGGGCATCGTCGCAAGGCAACGGGAGGTCAAGCCTCTCGTAGAACTGCGAGTGCCGTTTGAACTGTCCCGCCAGGCAATCGATGACGTAGAGCGTGGGTCGGATGACTCCGACTGGCAGGCTGCGAAAGACGCCGCAAGAAAACTTGCCTTTGCCGAAGACCGGGCCATCTTCAACGGATACTCCGAAGCGGATATTCAGGGCATTCGAGTAGGCACAAGCAACCCAATCGTTCCACTTCCCGCGGATGAGCGGGATTATCCCGATGCGGTGGCGCAAGCATTGAGCCAATTGCGGCTCGTAGGTGTGAATGGGCCCTACTCGGTTTTGCTCGGAGCCGATGAGTATACGGCACTGGCCGAGATCCGCGACCACGGATATCCCGTCCTCGATCACGTCAAGCGTATCGTCGACGGCAACCTCGTCTGGGCGCCGGCGATCGAAGGTGCGTTCGTCCTGACGACGCGAGGCGGCGACTTCGAACTCAACGTCGGGCAGGATGTTTCGATCGGCTACCTCAGCCATACCGATTCGTTTGTGCAACTGTATCTTCAGGAGACATTCGTCTTTCGTGTCCTTACCAGCGAGGCCGCAGTCGCGTTGTCTCCTTCGCAGAAATCTTCGTAACGAGTACAGGCAGATGGTCAAAGCCCATCGCGAATGCCAGAGCGCGATCTTGCGGAATGCTAGGATGACTATTCTAACCGGGTTTCCGGGTGAGACCTCTCGATTCAACTTTGCGCTTTACAGTGAGGAAGAGAGTGTAAGAAAGCCATGGGCGCAGCCATCGAATTCCGTGAGATCAGCTTTGCGATTCCGCAAGGCCGGTTGTTGCTTGACACGATCTCGCTCTCGGTCGAGGAAGGAACTACAGCCGCCATCCTAGGCCGGAGCGGTTCGGGAAAAACCACTCTGCTCCGTACCGTTAATCGAATGGTCCTGCCGACGAGTGGCGAGATTCTGCTCCACGGCAAGAGTGTTAGCGTCTTCGACCTCATCAGGCTGCGCCGTAACATGGGTTACGTGATTCAAGAGACAGGTCTTTTCCCGCACTTCAATGTCGAACGTAACGTGGGTCTCGTGTTGGAAGCGGAAGGCCGTTCCCGGCGGGATTGCGCGCGCCGCAGCCATGAACTGCTTGAAGTCGTCGGCCTCGATCCCGCCAGCTTTGCGAAGCGCTTTCCGCACCAGCTTTCCGGTGGCCAGTGCCAGCGTGTCGGCCTGGCCCGCGCTTTGGCCGCCGAGCCAGAATTCCTTCTGATGGACGAGCCGTTCGGGGCTCTTGACCCGCTGACACGTGCAGAGATGCAGGATATGCTGCGGGGCCTTCTAAGCCGTCTGAAGAGGACTGTTCTACTTGTGACGCACGATTTGGATGAGGCACTCTATCTTGCGGACCGCATCGTGCTTCTGAGCGAAGGCAAGCTGATTACCTGTCTCACGCCGAATGAGTTCATCGCATCCCGCGAGCCTCTGATTGAAGCTTATGTGCGCGCCTTTCATCGCGGATGGCGCAATGGGGCGCCGGAGCTCCAAATTCCGGAGAGAGGCGTATGAGCGGCGGCTTTCTCGCGCAACACGGCAGCGAAATTGCGACACTGACCATCGAACACCTTTGGCTCACCGGCGCGGCCATGTTATTGGCCACCGCAATCGCTGTGCCTGCTGGTGTCTGGCTCGTTCGCTCGCCAAGATGGGCTAAGCCGGTGATGGGACTGGCAAATGTTCTGCAGACCATCCCGTCCCTTGCGATGTTCGGCTTCCTCTTGCCATTGCCCTGGTTGGGGGAACGCGCCGCGCGCATTGCAATTGTTGCTCTCTCCGCTTATGCGCTGCTGCCAATCCTGCGCAATACCTACGCGGGAATCCGAAGCATCGATCACTCCATCATTGAAGTGGCGTGCGCCATGGGACTCACCGATCGACAGCGCTTCTTCAAGGTCGAGCTGCCTCTCGCGGCGCCGTTCATTCTCGCAGGTCTTAGAACCGCAACCATTACCTGCATCGGCATAGCGACGATTGCAGCGGCGGTGGGTGCAGGCGGGCTTGGCGAACTCATTTTCCGTGGCGTTGCGTCGGTTGATGATCGCCTGGTTCTTGCCGGGGCTATCCCCGCGGCCCTGCTGGCTCTTGCGGCCGACGCCGCGCTCGGCCAATTCGAACGCTGGTTCAGGGTTCCCGCTTCATGATGCGCGCACTCACTGTTACCGCTGCGATCATTGTGTGCACGCTGTGCACATCGTGCTCTCCTCCGCGATCCGGCCATCCCGTCATCGGCGCAAAGAACTTTACCGAGCAAGTGATCCTCGGCGAACTTTTGGCGCAGGAAATTGAAGCCAAGTCCGATCTCAAAGTCGAAAGGCGTTTCTATCTGGCGGGCAGCTACATTTGCCAGCAGGCGTTAGTCGCGGGACGCATCGACGCATATGTTGAATACACCGGCACGGCGCTCACGGCAATCCTCAAGCAACCTGTCGACCGCGATCCCGAATCCGTTCTCCGCACAGTCCGCCAACTTTATGCGCAGCGATATGGCATCACCGTTGCCGAGCCGCTCGGTTTCGAGAACACCTTCGCCATGGTGATCCGCGGAGACGATGCGCGACGGTTGCATCTCACGTCGTTAAGCGAGGCCGCGAATTACACTTCTAAGTGGAATCTTGGTGTGGGCTACGAATTCGAACAGCGCCCGGACGGTCTGCCCGGACTCAGCAAAGAATACGGACTCAGATTTGCGAGCACACCGCGCACGATGGACCTGGGGTTGCTCTATCGCGCGATTATCAATCATCAGGTCGACATGATCGCTGCTAACTCAACAGACGGACAAATCCAGGCACTGGGTCTGACCGTACTCCAGGATGACAAGCACTATTTTCCACCCTACCAGGCTGTTCCGCTGGTGCGCGACGATGCACTGCAGCGCTGGCCCCGGATTCAAAGCGCCCTCGCCGCCCTTGCCGGAAAAGTTACAGCGGAAGACGTGCGAGCCATGAATCAGGCCGTTGACGGCCAGCATCGCGATCCCACCGAGGTGGTTCGTGAGTTCCGCATCCAGAAAGGACTCTGAACGGCTCAATGCGTGTTTCGCGTCGGTGGACGGTATTCGTGAAATTTGGCAGCCCTCACTTCCCGTGTCTTACTCTTTCTGGAAGGAAGCTGATGCACCAAGAATTCACCGTGCTCTCGAAGAAACGCGCCACAAAGCGAATTGAATGGATTGATCCTGCGTCAAGACAGCCATTCAGCTCTGCTCACGCGAGCGTGCCGACCCCTTCGGGGCGCGACGGTTCCTCCTTCTTTAGCCACGACTTCAGGTTGAGAGCGTAGATACAAATGCAGAACACGTTCGCGGGGATGAATCCGTATTGGGACGTATGAATTCCAATGACGCAAAAGATTAAGCTGTTTACCCCCGAGACAACTAGGCCGGTCCACATTTTTCGGCCGACAAGGATCGTCGCAACTACAGTGAGAAGACAAGAAAGATAATCCAACCGGAACAGCCCCAAAGCGTGCCTCCATTTCAAATGGCTAACCGAAGAGAAGAAATTAACTTAGTCTCTAAGGTCCTGGCGCCGCACTTTGTTGAGCAAATGGCGTGCCAAATCACGCTGGTCCGATGCGAAAACTGTTCGACAATTGGAATCAATCAGTTAGCAACTACAAGCCCGATTTGCAGCCCACGAGTGAATCGAAAGTGACGACATTATGATGACGACATATCGTCATGAGAGCTTTGGGTCGTCAAGGTGCTCATAAACCGGCTTCTACCGCCGGTCACCCGACCACGATCAGCGGCATAGGCATCGGCGAGGTGCTTTTGGAAGGTTGTCACTGCGCCAGAGCCGAATTCGCAAATCCTGACAAGGGTTTAAGCGGAAGCTCTGCCCCCAAATAACGCCCAGTGAGCTTTTACCGGTTATGCCGGTTCATCGGTGCTGTGCGTCTGTAGTTTGCGGTATGATCTGTTCCGTGGCACGCAAGAGGTCATCGGTTCGATCCCCGTCAGGCCCACCAATATCCCCTTCAAAATCAGCCGATTAGATACGTCACCTCGCAGCGGTATTGCGGGGATTTGGCGTCATTTTACGTCAAATCTTGCGACTTCCATTGTGCGGTCCCGTTCCACTTGATAAATGCCTGAGCTCTTTTTCGGCTTGCTCGCCGACGCTTTGTTCCCTTTCGCATTTGGTTTGTTTGATCACAACCGGCTGTTGACTGAGTCTGTAGTTGACTCCACTCCCTCTTGAATGAACTGCATGTGGACGTTTGTCGTAGCGGGTGTTGCACGTCGGTCATATTGAGTTCAAGACAGACGCGATCGTGCGACTCCTTGTCATCGAGCGCCGCGCGCAACTGATCCAATATAGGCTTTGTTTTGTTTTTAGCTCGAAATCGCTCGGGCAGCTTAATGAGGCGCCGATTAGCCGCATGACCTGGCACGGTAACTGCCAAGACAGGCCCAGCGAACCCAAAACTATTGCGCCTCAGATAACAGACGAAAGTGCTCGAACGAGGCTTCATAGCACGTGTACAATGTCATCCAGGTCGCAGTTGATGTTTGAATCTGGCAAATGACAGTTCCCCATTAGAGTGACGCGTTCCTGTGACGCGCATTCTCTTCCCTTCTGTTCAAGGCTAGACAAACAATCAGGCGGCTATTCCCTGTTGCAGTTGGTAGTCCCTCTAGGTCTCTGTCCATTTGTTCTTGTTGAAGTACCGTGTCCCATCCCTTCGCCTTTTTCCGGGCGAATGGGTGGGAAAGCGGTAACTCCAAAGTGCGGAATTACACGGTCACAGACCTAGCCGGTTTCGTGTCACAAATGGCGGATGCCATTGTGGCGGTCCTGTGAATTGGTGGTTGCAAGCAGTTCGTTGAAGCGGCAGTGAATGACCGAGACGCCCAGAGCGGCGGTCAGAATAGAGGGAGGATGTATGGCTCGCAAGTCGATTTTGTTTGTCTTGACAGTGTTTCTCGCCAGTTTTGGGATGACCAGTACGGCATATGGCCTGTCCACAGTAGCAGGAAAAGGTCTAGCCACGAGTTCTGCAAGCGTTGTCGCGAGCAGGGTTCCTTTGTACTTTGAAACAAATCAGGGTCAAACGGACAGCAAGATCCGCTTCTTGGCTCGCGCGGGCGGCTACACGGCCTTTCTGACAAGCCACGAGACGGTTCTGCTTTACCACAACGGAATGCCGGGGGAGAAAGATGGCCGCGATGCGGTAGTCCGCATGGGGCTTTCCGGCTCCCTGGAGAGCTCTGCCATCCGGGGCGGCGGGCGGTTGCCCGGCATCGTGAATTATCTGATCGGCAACGATCCCTCCAAATGGCATACACAAATCCCCACCTATTCCGAAGTGCGCAGCGACGAGGTGTATCCCGGCGTCGACCTGGTGTACAGGGCAAGCGGGAAGCAACTGGAGTTTGACTTCCATGTGGCCGCAGAGGCAAATCCCAACCCGATCCGGATGACCTACTCAGGAGCGTCCAGGATGCACTTGAACGCGGCCGGGGATCTGGTTTTGGAGACTGACGCCGGCCCGGCCAGCATCTTGAAACCAGCCGCCTATCAGGTTGTCGACAACAAGCAGGTTCCGGTATCCGCCAATTATGCGCTGCTGCCTGGCGGCGAGGTTGGGTTCCGGCTGGGCAAATACGATCATGGCCGTCCATTGGTGATCGACCCCACGGTAGGACCTACTGCCTCCTATTCGACCTACCTTGGGTCGGGAGGCAGTGATACTTTCAAATCCATAGCGGTTGATGCGGCCGGGCAGGCCTTCATCTGCGGCACGACCCTCGCGAACAATTATCCGGCCGGCGCCGAGTCAGGCACGCCGTATGAGAGCGCTCCCTCGGCGAACTACTACGCCAATGGCATCCCGGCGGGATTCGTCACTGCTTTGAATGCCGCCGGAACCGGGATCGTCTACTCGACATATATCTCCGGAAACAGCACGACTTCTTCTTATGGAGCTGGACTTACATCGATTGCGGTCAACTCCACCGGGAACGCATTCGTTGGAGGACAGACGGACGACTCCACGTTCCCCACGTTGAAGGCCTTCCAAACCACGATACCGGCTTCCCGATACATGAGTGGTTACCTTGTTACCGTGGGAACGGTCTTTGAACTCTCGCAGAACGGCAACAGTCTGGTTTACTCCACGTTTATCGGTGGAGGGGACTTTGACGCGATCTCCGCGATTGCTGTCGACAGCCAGAGCAATGCCTATATCACCGGAACCAACGATGTGCAGGGCAACGACAACACCCAAAGCGGTTTCCCGATTGCCGGCAGCCCGATCTGGGGGCGTTTCACGCAGCAGAATATCGGCGCCGGTTTTGAGGACGCCTTTGCAGCCAAGATATCTCCCCCCACCACGGGCAATGCAACCCTGGCCTACTCTACCGTGATCGGTTCGGCGGGTTCCGATACCCCCTTCACGTATGGCACGGCCATCGCAGCCGATTCCGACGGCGACGCCTACGTCACAGGCACTGCAAATTGTGACATCGGCGATCACGACACTATAGATGCCGGCGTCGATCAAAATATAACAACCAATCTCAACATGACCCACGTCACCCGCGCCGAAAGCGAGTACGTAAACAACGTCTGGGTGCTGGAGTTGAATCCTACTGGGACGCACGGCGTCTATCTCGCATATCTCGGGGGAAGCACGCCCGGCGGCACCTATTCGCCGGACACTGCGGTTGCGGCAATTTCGGTCGATTCCAACGGCCAGGCCTATGTGGCCGGCACCACCGAGGCAAGTAACTTTCAGACCACATCGGGCGCATACCAGACCACCAGATCGCTGGCGGGGATTACCGACACCTCTACCACCACCGAGCAGAGCGACGGCTTTGTGACGGTTATCTCTGCCGCCGGCGCCGGTTTTACCTACTCGACCTACCTGAATGGAAGCACGATATCCCCTGGCGTGGCCTCCGCGGGCTCTGACGGATCTCTGTTCATGACCGGCATTGCGCTCGGAACAGGCGGGCAGTTTGCAGTCTCAGGCATTGCCGACACCAAAGATTTCCCGGTATTCGGCACGCCGGAAGGCACGCCGCTTGTCACCACCTATCCGGGCTGCTCTGCCGCGTGCGCAGACGGAGCGGCATTCATAACAGACTTCACTACCAGCGGACTGGTCTATTCCGTCTTTCTGGGCGTCGGGGGTGAATCCGTAAACGGCATAGCATCCAATGGCACAGATATGTATGTGATGATGGCCGAGGGCGCCAATGGCCTGGCTACGAGCGGAGCTTACGATACCGACAATTCGGGCGGCCTCAAAGAGTTGGTGGTGCGCGTATCGAATGCGTCGGTAGTTGCCGCCGCCACAACGACGACAGTGGCCTCCTCCCTGAACCCCTCGGCCTACGGTGAATCGGTCACTTTCACGGCAACAGTGAGCAGTTCTGCCGCTGCGCCTACAGGCACGGTGCAGTTCGCGGTGGATGGAGTGGATTTTGGAACTCCTGTCGCGCTGAGCGCTGCGAGCGCTACGAGCAGCACGGCGACCAGCCAGGCCACGACAACGTTGTCGGTGGCTGGCTCTCCGCATTCGGTGCAGGCGAACTATATCAATACCGACGGGAACTTCAGCGATAGCAGCAGCACGCTCAGCGGCGGTCAGACAGTAAACATGGCCACGCAGTCGACGCTGACTGTGACAGGAGTGCCGACGACGGCGCAGGCCTATGGCGCGACGTTCACGGTGGGCAGCAGCGGCGGCAGCGGATCCGGCCTGGTCACCTTCGGCACAACGGGCAGTTGCACGGTCTCCGGCACAACGGTGACGATCTCCAGCGGTAGCGGGATCTGCTCGGTGACGGCAACCAAGGCCTCAGACGGCGATTATGGCGCCGCAACTTCGGCGGCTGTGACTGTGAACGCAGCCCTGGCCACGCAGTCGACGCTGACTGTGACAGGAGTGCCGACGATGGCGCAGGCCTATGGCGCGACGTTCACGGTGGGCAGCGGCGGCGGCAGCGGAACCGGCTTGGTCACCGTCGGCACGACGGGCAGTTGCACGGTCTCCGGCACAACGGTGACGATATCGAACGGCAGCGGCATTTGCTCGGTGACGGCAACCAAGGCGACAGACGGCGATTATGCCGCCGCAATTTCGGCGGCTGTGACTGTGAACGCGGCGCTGGCCACGCAGTCGACGCTGACGGTGACGGGAGTGCCGACGATGGCGCAGGCCTATGGCGCGACGTTCACGGTGGGCAGCAGCGGCGGCAGCGGGACCGGCGCGGTGACCTTCGGCACGACGGGCAGTTGCACGGTCTACGGCACAACGGTGACGATCTCCAGCGGCAGCGGGATCTGCTCGGTGACAGCAACCAAGGCGACAGACGGCGATTATGCCGCCGTAACTTCGGCGTCTGTGACTGTGAATGCGGCCTTGGCTACGCAGGCGACGCTGACTGTGACGGGAGTGCCGACGACGGCGCAGGCCTATGGCGCGACGTTCACGGTGGGCAGCGGCGGCGGCAGCGGAACCGGCTTGGTCACCGTCGGCACGACGGGCAGTTGCACGGTATCGGCTTCAACTGTAACCATAACCAGCGGCAGCGGCATTTGCTCGGTGACGGCAACCAAGGCGTCAGACGGCAACTTTGCCACCGCAACCTCAGCAACGGCGACGGTGACTGTGAACAAGGCCGCGGCAACGGTGACTTTGGCCAGTCTGACGCAGACTTACACCGGCGCACCGCTGGCAGCCTCGGCAACGACCACACCTGCCGGTCTGACCGTCATCTTGACCTATAACGGCAGCGCACCGGCGCCGACTGCGGCCGGCAGCTATGCGGTCATGGGCACCGTCAACGATCCCAACTATCAGGGTTCGGCGAGCGGGACGCTCACCATCGGGACGGCCACGCTAACGATTGCGGCCAACAACGCAGCGAAGGTATACGGCACGGCCAATCCTGTCTTCTCCGGTTCGGTGACGGGCGCGGTGACGGGCGACAGCTTCACTGAGAGCTTCTCGACCGTCGCGACGATTTCGTCGCCTGTGGGAACATACGCGATCGTTCCCGCAGCGACGGGCGCAAATCTCTCCGACTATATGCAATCGATTGCGAATGGAACGCTGACCATCACGCAGGCCGCAACAACAACATCGCTCAGTACGAGCAACGCATCGATCACGCCAGGGCAAAGTGTTACGCTCACCGCGCAGGTGGCTTCGACCACCAGCGGCGTGCCTACTGGAACAGTGGCCTTCTACGACAGCGGCACCCTGCTTGATACGGGCACACTGAATGGCGGCACAGCAAATTATACGACCACCGCGCTTGCCCCAGGCATCGCGCACACCATCACCGCAACCTACAGCGGCGACGCCAACTTCACCGCCAGCAGCACTACCTCCAGCACGTCGTTGACCGTTGCGACCCTGGACTTCACCATGACAGTCGCGGGTCCGGCCAGCGGAACCTCGGTTCCGGGCAGCATGATCACCTACCAGTTAAAGGTGGCGCCCGACTACGGCTCGTATGCGGGCACAGTAGAGTTCACCGTCAGCGGCCTGCCGCCGGGGGCAACAGCCAGTTTCTCGCCGCCAAGCATATCAACCAATGGTGGCCCTCAGACAGTCACAGTGACCGTCCAGACGGCGGCACCGACGGCAGCACAGCGCGCGCCACCTTCGCCCGCGGCACGCCGCATGGTGCCTCTCTCGCTGGCGTTGCTGTTGTTGTTCGGAGCCGTGGGGCTGCGCAGAAACGGGCGCAGGCTGCGGCAAATGCTCTATGCGGTGCTGATTCTCGCGGGCGGTGCGATGGGCGCTCTGCTAAGCGGTTGCGGCTCGAACAGCGGCTTCTTCGCACAGCCTCCGCAGAGCTATAACATTACGATTACGGCCACCAGCGGCAACTTGCAACATACCGCAACTGTCGCTCTCAACGTGGAGTAAAAGCCAACGAGAAGATCTTAAGGCTGATCTCTCGGCACTATGATTCCTGGCTGAGCGATGACAACAGCCATCGTGATGGTCGCGCCAATGATGGCGAACAGTGCAGCAGCGCAGGCCACGCCCGCGCTGCTGCGGTCTATAGCATTTTCGGGAAGGCCGTAGACCGAAACATGACCTCAAGTTGGCGCGACCAGCAGGGAGCAACGACCTATGACGAAGTAAGAAGATTCACGCCATTTCCGGAAATGCTCTGACTAACATTCAAGTCCGATATGCCACACCATTCGGACATTGCATGCCATCTTCGATGACGGATAGCAGTCGAGATTCCACCTAGGACAGGTTTGGGGCGGTGTTGGATACGAATCTCTGGCTGCCGCGTTCAGTTTTGGCCCCACGGCCTCAATGTCGCCGTCCCTCAACAAGCACGCAGCGGATTCTCCGTTGAAATGAGAATCGCCGTCTGACCGTCAAGCCGCGCCTCGCAATATTCCCCGGCCCAGGTCAGGTTCACACAGAGCGAGAGGATACAGAGCCGCACCTTCTGAGGCGGGAGCGGTCTCCGGCACATCGACAAGGCATCGAATTCATAAGTCGCCATGCGGCTAAGAATGGTGTCATCTAAATCCATAATTCCCGTATTGTGACACGATACCGGCGGGTTTCCAGACCCCGTCCGGCTCAAGGAGCATGTACACAACGTCGCTTCCGTCTCTGAATCGCTGTACATGGAATCTGCGATCGTCCCATGTGTATTTAACATCGTAGGCAAAGGTGTAAAAGACTCCGTCGCGAATTCCACACTTGCAGGATGTCTCGAGCTTCACGCCATCAGGCTGCAGCCTCCGCGTGACGAGGGGGTTAACACCAAATTCTCCCTTGCGCTTGTCTGCGAGAATGCCCGCCGCAGCCATAAGATTATCTTCCTTCTTAGGCCATTTGAACTCGGCCAGCACCTCATCGGCCAGGCCGGAGGCAGCCTTCAAATAGTCGCTTGAATCCAGGATCGCCAGCCATGCAGTTGCGGCAGCCAGCGCCGCGTCCTTTCGAGCATCGTTCGGGGTGGCAGCATGCAGTCCGATGGAGATGCAGAGTACCGCTGCCAGTAGCAGCACGTTGTCTTTTCGCTTCATGTTGATTACCTCTCCTATCATTTCACTCACGTTCATTCAAGTCCGCGATCATTGAGTAACGGTCAGGCTTATCGATGAAGCTTGTGTGATTCCGCCTCCCGACGCGGTGACTGAGACAGTATAGCTATACGATATCGGTGTTCTAACACACCCGGCCAGCGCGAATGCTCCCACGAGAAGAATCAGCATTGCGATGCGAGCCCGGTGATTGCACCGGCCGAATGGCCAGAGGAGAAGCGCCAGGGCAAATCCCGCGCCGGCCTTCTGCCAAGGCCTCGATCGAGAGACGGAGGCTGTAGCGCTCGCAGTCGAAGCGATGGTCATTACTGAGCTGACCACGGCGCCAGCCGGCGTAACCGTTGATGGAGAGAACGAACAGGTGTCGCCGGAAGGCAGACCGGAGCATGCAAAGCTCACGGCCTGATCAAATCCGCTCGCGGGAGTTACAGTGAAGGTGAACTTCGCCGATTGCCATGGACTGATGGTCGTGCTTGACGGTGAGGAAGTCAGCGAGAACGATGGTGCCGGAGGATTGATTGTGTAGGTCGCAGTGGCGACAGCGCTGTCGCTGTAGCCCGGCGCCACGGCAAATGCCTCTATCGTTTCCGTCGCACCGACAGAGATTGCTCCGCCATATTGCGTGGAAGCCGTGGTTGGAGTTGTGCCGTTCGTTGTGTAGTAGAAAATGGCCCCGGCCAAAGTGTCGCTGATGGATACGCTCTGCACTGAGGTATATGTGCCTGCAGCGGGCGAAAACGTCGGAGTTGCCGCAGGTCCAGGCACGGTGATGGTCAAGGTCCCGTTGACGAAGCTAAACGTATAGTTGGCTGCCGACAGCGTTCCTTGCGTGAAAGTAATCGGATAAGTGCCCGCCGGGGATCCTTGCGTGGCTGTTGTGGTCTCGGTGGGCGATCCGCTCAGAACGCTCGATGTGTCTCCGTTGACGAAGCCGGTCACAGTGTAAGTGAGCAAGGGAATCGGCTGGTTATAAGTTACGCTGGCGTTGCTGGCTGTGACCATCAGCGAAACCTTTGTAGCGGTGAGGAAGAAGATCGCCTTCCCGGTCACTCCAGCGGTGCTAGCGGTAGCTGTCAGACTTCCGGAGGCGATTGCGGTTGTCATGAGCGACGCTTCGCCGTTCGAGCCAGTGGTAGCGGTCGCACTTGAAAAGCCAAGGCCGGAACCGGAGAAGCTTACCACCGCACCGGGAACGGGATTGCCCCTGGCGTCCTTAGGTATCACAACCAGCGGGCTTGAAAATGCCGAGCCGTAAGCAGTTGTCTGACCGGAACCGGAGACGACGGCAATGCTAGCGGCCGTGCCTGCGGCGCTGGTGATCGTCTCGGTAAGACTGGCGCTGCTGGCTGCATAGGTCGAGTCGCCGGAATAGCTGGCCTCGATCGTGTGCGTGCCTACCGTGAGGGTGCTGGTTGCAAAGCCGGCATGACCGGTCGAGTCCAGCGGGACCTGTGTTCCAGCACCGCCATCCACGTTGAAGGTTATTGTGCCGGTTGGAACTCCGGTACCGGAGTCCGGTTGCACAAGCGCTGTGAAAGTGACTTTCACGCCAGCAGTCTGCGGATTTGCATCCGCAGCGAGTGAGGTTATCGTGCCGAGAGGCGTGCCAAGGCCGCCACTTCCAAGAAGGGCCTTGGCTACAAAAATCGCCCCTCCCCCTGGATAGGTTGTCTGGTAAGCGCCGCTGGTAACCGGAAAACTGTAAGCGCCTGCAAGCCCGGTCACATAAGCATTGCCAGCGGTATCAGTAGCAATGGCCTTGGCAAAGCCTTGATCGCTGCCTCCGATGTAAGTGGAGAAAAGCAGCCCGGAACCGAAGGAATTGACCTCGGTGACAAATGCATTGGAACTGCCATCGGCCGCATGATTCGAGTTTTGAAATGCGTCGCTTGTGGTGGGGAAATTGAGTGATACCGCAGTGCCTGCGATGTACGCGTCACCGGCAGAGTCGATTGCGATGCCGTTGGCGTAGTCGCCGCCGCCACCCGCCGACCCTCCATCGGAACCGCCGACATAAGTCGAATAGACCAATCCCGATCACGATGCGTTGAGCTTTGTTACGAATGCATTGGCGGTCCCATCCGCCGCGCCGTTGTTGACGGTCTGAAATACGCCAGTAGTGACCGGAAAGTCGGTTGAAGTAGCCTGACCTGTGACATAAGCCTCGCCGGAGCTATCCACGGCAATGCCGTTTGCCGCATCGCCCGGCGCGGGGCCGGAACCGCCGAGATACGTTGCGTAGACTAGCGCCGAACCTGAAGCACTGAGTTCAGCTATGGTCGCATTGACATACTCCTCGTTGCCGTTATTGGTGGTCTGAATTGCGCCGGATGTTACGGGAAAGTCAACATCGATCGTGCTGCCGGCCACATACGCGTCGTCGTTCTTATCGATGCAAATGCTTGTAGTTTGGTCGTCTCCGAAAAATGCCGAGTAAACGAGAGTAGACCCATCCGCGCTGAGCTTCGAGACGAACGAGCCGCCATACGAGGTGCCCAGAAAATCAAATGCGCCGGTGGTGACGGGAAAGCCGTTGGTTAAAGTTATTCCGGTGATGTATGCGCTGCCCGTGGCATCGACCGCAATGCCCACTGCTGAGCTATTCGTATATCCAGTAAACGGGCCACTCGTGATTGGCGGACCGCTCAGAAAGGTTGAATACACTAGACCAGTTCCCATTGTGTTGAGCTTGGTGACGTATGCGCTGCCAAATACACTTGGAGATCCGTAGAAGGTGGTCTGGTAGGCTCCGGAGGTCACGGGGAAGCTTGCCGAATTGGTAAACCCGGTTACATATGCATCGCCTGAGCTATCGACGGCAATGCCTGCGGCCGAGGTGCTTTTGTTCCCTGCGCCAAGATAAGTGGCGTAAATGAGTTCCGTGCCGCTACTATTGAACTTGGTGATGTAGGCAGCCTCGCCTGCGATCCCGAGCGTTGATTGATATGCCCCCGGTGTGTATGGAAAATCGGTTACATCGGTGTTTCCCACTACGTAAGCGTTGCCCTTTGAGTCAGCCGCGATGCCAAAGGACTCGACGCTGGGACCGAAATCCGTTGAGTACACGACTGTCGGATCGATCACCAGGACCTGAGAATGATCGTAGGCAC
>JBEKOA010000098.1:0-20025 GCA_049522255.1 Occallatibacter sp. | reverse complement strand
GCTACTTTCGCTTCAACTACCCTGATGTAATTCCCGCCAGCCCCAGCCAGCCAAGCGCACTCGGGTTTACGATCACTCCGCAGTCCGCGCTATCGGGCGTACCTTTCATGGAGATTGGAACCAGCTACATCGACCTGGGCAACAGCCCCGAGGGTCCACAACCCCGAATTGACACGAACTTGACCTATGCTGACAGCTTCACCTGGGTCAGAGGCAACCATACTTTCAAATTTGGCGGCTCATTCGAACAGTTCCGCGTCCGCAATACCTACGGCGCTCAAAACAACGGTGAATTCAAATTCGAAGGCGGCGGAACCTACAGCTCCGGTGATCCGGTCATCGACTTCGTCCTCGGCATTCCGGATACCTACGTACAGACCAGCGATGGCTTCATCGATGCCGTCGCCCAGGAGCTCTACGGCTATGCTCAGGACAATTGGAAGCTAACCCCTGACTTTACCGTCAACCTCGGAATTGGCTGGGATGCTGAAGGTCCCAACCAGAATCGCCAGGATGGCGGTCTGGGAATCATTTGCTGGCAGAACAGCAGTTCCTCCTCCACGGTCTTTCCTGGCGGGCCTCCAGGGTTGAGTTGGCCGGGTGACTCTGGCTGCAACGGGGCCGGGGGACCAACCACGCACTACAACCGCTTCGGGCCCAGAGTCGGCTTCGCGTGGTCGCCTTCATCCGGCCCATCCGCGCTCTTCGGTGAGCCCGGCACTCATAAATTCTCCGTTCGCGCAGGCTTTGGCCTCTATTACAACCGCGATATGGAAGAACAGTCTCTCCAGAACCTTGCCGATCCGCCCTTCTTCTTCACCTCGAATGGCGCATCCAGCGCCGGGGGCAGCCCCGGTTTTTCGAATCCCTTCCAGGATGTCACGGGCAACGCAACAGTCTCTGAGTCCAATCCCTTCCCTTACCTCATTCCGAAAGTCGGCGATGTGATCAACTGGAATGCGCAGAGCGAATTGGACCTCGCTGCCTTCAGTCCGTCCTACTCGGTCCCCTACACCTACAACTTCAACCTGAACATCCAGCGTTCACTGGGCTTCAATCTGATTGCGCAGGTCGGCTATGTCGGCTCCCTCAGCCACCGGCTTTCCTCCTGGTATGAAGGGGATCCTATTACCGCGGCAGGCCAGGCAGCTTGTCTTGCCAGTTCCACATGCAGCCTGACTGCAACGCATTTGACTGACCCGGAAGATACGGCACAGACCGCGGTAGTTCCTGGCACAACAGGCAGCGGACCGGGCCAGGCCCCGAATGGAATTCCCTGGTATCTCTCGGTGGCCGATCAGAGCACCGAGGGTTCCTCGAACTACAACTCGCTGCAGGCCAGCCTGATCAAAGCTTCATCCCACGGGCTGCAATTCACCGTCGCATACACCTACTCCCACGCTCTAGACGATTTCTCCGGCTACGAAAGCTCCTTCGGTGGCGAAGAATCAGGATACGGCAGCTTCGGTCGCGAACTGAACTATGTGCCGGGCTACAAATACCTCAACTACGGCAGTTCGGACTTCGACGCTCGCCATCACCTGTCAACCTCCTATGTCTACACCGTGCCCGTCGTTGGATTCTTGAAGAGCAACCGGATTCTCGCTGAGAGTCTGGGCGGATGGGGAATCAGCGGTGTAACCGCGGTCCAGACAGGCAACCCGGTCGGGATCAGCTACGGAACGCCGAACTCCGGCTACTGCGACGAGTTCAGCTACTTCGGCTGCCCTGATGTGCCCAACACCTCCAGCTTCAAGATCGCGAGATATAACCCGAGAAGTAAACCCACCGCCGACGGGAATTACCAGTACTTCGACACAACACCTTTTTCGGCTGAAGCGCCAGGAACCTTCGGCAACACAACCCGCAATTTCTTCCGCGGTCCAGGGTTCAATTACACCAATCTCAGCGTGACAAAGAACATTCACTTCACCCCCGAAGCGAAACAGTACATTCAGTTGCGGCTGGAGGGCTTCAACGTCTTTAACCATGCCAACTTCCAGCCTCCCTCTGGCATATTCCTCAGTTCCACCTTCGGCGAGACCAGCAACGTGATCCAGTCCGCCGAGGGGAACCTTGATCCATCACCAGGGCGCGCCGTCCAGCTTGCCGGCAAAATCTACTTCTAGATTCTTCGCCCAAGGCATAGTTGGGAAGATCCGCAACAGCAAAAAGGGCGCTCAATCGAGCGCCCTTTCGCTATCTGCAAACCTGAGAATTGTTGCGCGCACTTCAAATACAGCTGTCTTCCATCAGGCAACTGCCGGAGCCTTCAAGAATTCCAACGCCCGCACCAGATATCCCTTTAGCTCCCGCCGGTGCACGACCGAATCCAGAAAACCCTTTTCGAGCAGGAACTCGGCGCGCTGAAACCCCTCAGGCAGCTTTTGCCGGATCGTCTGCTCGATCACCCGGGGACCGGCAAAGCCGATCAGCGCTCCCGGCTCGGCGATATTCAGGTCGCCCAGCATGGCGAAGCTGGCCGTTACCCCGCCCGTTGTCGGATCGGTGAGCACACAGATGTACGGTACCTTCGCGTCGTCCAACTGCGCCAGCGCCGTCGAGATCTTGGCCATCTGCATCAGGCTCACCACGCCCTCCATCATACGCGCCCCGCCTGAAGCGGCAACCACGATCAGCGGTACGCGGCCCATTCTCGCCCGGTCCACTGCGCGAGCGATCGTCTCGCCCACAACAGCCCCCATCGAGCCGCCGATAAAGCTGTACTCCATGGCGCTGACCACCACCGAATGCGGCCCGAGCCGGCCTACTGCGTTGAGAATTGCGTCGTCCATTCCGGTTTGCGCCTGAGCCGTGCGCAGCCGCTGTTTGTAAGGCCTCACGTCGGAAAAGTTCAAGGGGTCGGTCGAGCGCAACCCTCCGTCCACCAGCTCATAGCCGGGCTCAAGCAGCAGATCGATCCGCCGCCGCGCGCCGATCTTGAAGTGGTGTTGGCATTTGGGACAAACATTCAGGTTGGCCTCAAGCTCCGCCTTCCAAACGACCGCCCGGCAGCCCACGCACTTGATCCACAAACCCTCGGTACGTACCCGCGACTCAGCCGCCCCCTCCGTGCCTTTGGGACCGGGACCGTATTTGTCGCCTTCTCTCTTAAACCAGGACATTCAACCTCTCATTTCAGCCAACAGCGGACAGCTTGCAGCGAACAGTTCACCGAAGCCATCGGAAAGTTTTCAACTGTAAGCTGTCGGCTCTCAATACTCGATTCCCCGCTGTGCCAAAATTCCCTTCTGGTACGCGTGCTTGACCTCGCGCATTTCGGTCACCGTATCGGCCAGCTCCACAAGAGCCGGGTGCGCATTGCGCCCGGTCAGAATCACATGCACCATCTCCGGCCGCCCGTGCAGAGCCTCGGCCACCATCGCCGCATCCAGCATCCCATATCCGATGGCGTAGTTGATCTCGTCCAGCACCACCATATCCCACTCGCCGCTGTAGATCGCTTCGCGCGCCTCATCCCACGCGGCCTCCACCAGCCGAATGTCCTCCGGATCAGTCTCCGCGCCGCCCACCTTCACAAACCCACGGCCCATCTGCCTCATCACGAAGTTCTCGCCAAAGGCCTGCACCGCATCCAGCTCGCCGTAGTGCCAAGAGCCCTTTAGAAACTGGAGCATCAGCACCCGCATCCCGTTGCCCACAGCGCGCAGCGCCGTCCCCATGGCGGCAGTGGTCTTGCCCTTGCCAGGGCCCGTGTTGATCAGAATCAGTCCTCGCCGCGAATCGGTCATAACAGTTTTCAGCTTACAGCGGACAGCTAACAGTTCAGCCTAACCGGTATCGAATGATCCGATGCAGTCGGCGTCCGGAAACTGACAGTTACCATCTGTCTGCGGCGGTTCAGTGCCCCGAGTGATACGGGTGGCCAGTCAGAATTGTAAATGCCCGGTAGAGCTGCTCGGCCACCACCAGCCGCGCCAGCGCGTGGGCGAGCGTCATCGGCCCCAGCGAAAGCAGCAGGTCTGCCCGCTTGCGAGCCTCGTCAGACCATCCGCTGGCCGGTCCGATCGCAAAGACAATCTGCTGCGTTCCTTCGTCGCGCCGCGCGCCCAGCCATGCGGCAAAGGCCTCAGAACTCATCTGTCGCCCGCGGCCATCCATTAGAACAGCCACGGCTGGCGTGCGTCCCTCGAGCCGCTTCAGCCAATCGAGCAGCGCTTCCTCGTTACGAAAGGCCTCAGCCCGGCAGTGCGCAAAGGCCGCACAGCGCCCCAGATAAACCGCGGTCAAGGCGTCGACCTCGTCCTTCGAGCCAGGCCGCGCGCCGATATGAGCCAGAGTGAGGTTCATGAATAAGAGGAGAGCCAGTGCATCAAATCTAGCATCAAGGACGTGGATTTCAATGCAACTCTCCCTTCGCAGAGCGCAAGGCGGATATCGGCATCCTCCCCATACTTCCCCTGAAGCAGGCGAGATGTGACTTTGCCCTAGAAATGGCAGCTCGTCTGGCCGCGCTTTTCCAGATAGCGCTGATGATATTCCTCGGCGCGCCAAAACGTCCGGGCGGGCTCGACCTTGGTCACAATGCGCTTGGGCTTAAAGCGGCCCTGGACGGTCAGCTGTTCGATCTTGGCACGCGCCTGCGCCTCCTGCTCCGGAGAGTGGAAAAAGATTGTCGACCGGTACTGCGTACCCCAGTCCGGGCCCTGGCGATTGAGGGTGGTCGGGTCGTGGAGAGCAAAAAAAGCGTCCAAAAGCTGGTCAAAGCTGACCACGGCCGGGTCGAACTCCAGCTCCACCACCTCAGCATGGCCTGTCTGGTCGGTGCAGACGTCTTTGTAGCTGGGCCGCTCCATCGAGCCACCCTCATAGCCCACGGCAGTCGCCGTCACTCCCGGAATTGCTGCAAACGCCCCCTCGACTCCCCAGAAACAGCCGGCGCCAAAGGTCGCCTTCTCATGACTCATGGCTCATCAGATGCGCGGCGGGAGCTTTGGATGACAGTTTTTGCGGCCGGGCCAACCAGCCCTCCCTGCGATCGCGCTTCCAATTCCTTCATCGCTTCAAGATCCGAAACGCCGCGGGTGCCCACCCTTTCCGCTTCTTCTGCGGTAAGGGTGGGATACCACGATCTCGCATAACAGAAACAGTGAAAACACTTCAGAAGATCTTCACCCGGATGCCTGTGCTCAATCCATAGGACGACATCCGGCCGTAGGTGAACTGCGGCCAGATCTGGTACTCGAAGTCCGCTGCCCGCCAGCGAATTCTGCTCGTCAGCCGATAATCGAGTCCGGCTCCTGGCGCAACCACGAGGTCGGTCTCTTTGGCCAGATTATAGGGATAGTTGAACTGACCGATCCCCACCAGCCCTTTCACATAAGGCTGGAACCGCCCAAAATACCGGGAGTAGCGCAGCCCGCCCAAGTAGATCTTGGCGTTCTCATCGGCGCCCGGGCCCTGGTCGCTGACGTTCCAGTGAACGACCAGCCATCGGGCCTCGCCCTCGAAGCCAAAATGGCGCCTGGTGTCCGCATCCACAAAGGCCGACGCTCCCAGGACCTTTACCCCTCCGTAGCCCAGTTGATAGCCCGAGGCCGTTCCACCGGCGGATAGACTCATGCCGCCTGCATCAGCGGAGGGCGCCGTCTGGGCATGAGCCCAAGGTGCAGCTCCCAGGCAAATCGACAAAAGAACGGCAGCAACGCATTTCCCGCGACATGGCCGCAGAACGAGTCGGTGAGGCCAACGGCGTAGCACGGCCTCTCCACTCCAGCGAGCAAACTCCCCTTGCCGGCAATCCTGAACGGTTCGGGAGCTTGTTTTACCACCCCTCGCCTGAAAGAAATCACGCAAGCTCTTCATCTCTCTCCTGCCGCATTTCGTGTCTTCGCGCTACTTGGCGGTAATTTTCAGCGTCACGTTTTGATAGTGCGAGATGTCGCTGTTGGTCCCGATGCCGGTCACCTGGATCACGTACGTGCCCGGTGTGGCGCTTGACTGCGTGAAGCTGCTGGAGCAGCCGGTCACGAGCTGGGCCCCAACCCCCACGAGCAGAATCAACAATACAGTCATCCATCCCGCGTGACGTCTTCTGAAGCGCCAGAATACGAATCCCAGCAAACTTAGCGGCAGCCCCAGCCCAGCCAGGGAGATGCCTCGGCCGCCCCGGCGCACATTCATCGCCGACGTGCCGCCGCCCAGCGGGTTGTTGGTGTCAATCGTCAATGTAGCATTCGCCACGCCACCTGCCGGCAAGGCTACGCTCATCGACGAGAAGTGGCAGTTGACACCCGCTGGAAGCGATGCGCACCCCAGCCCGATGGTGTCGGTAAAGCCGGTAATCGAGCTCACAGCCACATTCACCGTGGCGTTCTCTGTCGCCGTCATTGTCACGGTGGCCGGAGTTACGGTGAGATTGAAGCCCGCGCCCGTGCTGGAGACGGTCACCAGGTCCGAGGTGGATGGGCCATGCAATGCATCTCCCCCATAGACCGCTTCCACTTGATAGCTGCCGGAGGGAAGATTCGGCTGCAAAGTCGCCACACCGTTTGAATCGACCGGGGCTGATCCGATCGCCGTCGCCGTCGCACCGCTCATGGAGTTGAATGTCACAATTCCGGTAGGTGCGGACAGGGAAGAGGGGCTACCCGTGGCGTTGTTCAGCACCACCGCCACCAAAATCACTTGTGAAGGCGTGCCGGTCGTCGCCGAAACACCAAGATTAGTGACGGTCGGAATCACCCCCACCACAAGCTGGGCCGCCGCGGTACCGGTGCTTCCCTGGTCGTTTGTATCCCCTCCATAGACAGCCGTGATCGTGTAGGTGCCCGCAGCAAGCCCGGAGTTTGTGATCGTAGCCGTTCCCGTTGCGTCCAGCGTGGCCGGCGTGCCGATCGGCGTGCCGTTGGCGTTGAATGTCACGCTGCCCGTCAGCGCCCCGCCGTCGCCCGTCACCTTTGCGGTAAAGGTCACCGTCGCCTCTACAACGGTGGGATTCGGCGTCACAGTCACCGCTGTCTGCGTCGTCGCCTGCGCAACCGTCAGCGGCAAAGCGGCTGACGCGCTGCCCTCGCCGTTGGTGTCGCCAGAATACGTGGCAACGATCGAGTGGGGCCCCACCGCCAGCGTTGGATTGATGCCCGCCACTCCCTCGCCGTTTAGATTCACCGTTCCCAAGCTGGTGGTTCCGTCGGTGAATGTCACCGTGCCCCCAGTCATGGGTGCACCGGCCGGCAACGTGACGGTTGCCGTGATGGCGACAGCTTTTCCCGCAATCTCTGGATTCGGAACTGCAACCACAGTGGTCATGGTCTGTGTCAAGTTCACCACTTGGCTGACCGGCAATGAATTGCTGGGCGCGTAATACGAATCTCCCTGGTAGGCCGCGGTGATGGTTTCTGTGCCGACCAGCAGAGCAGAGGTCGTGAAGGTGCCTGAACCCGGGTTGCCGGCCAGGGTCACCGTTCCGATCGGCGCCGTTTGCCCTGTTTCAACAATGTTGACCGTCCCGGTCGCCGCAACCGTTCCAACAGTCGGAACCGTAACCGTGAAAGTCACGGTGTCGCCATAGATCGAAGGATTGGGGCTTGAGCTCAGCGTGGTAGTCGAGGGCGTCTGGACATCCTGCTTTAGAGGAGGAGTCGAAGTGCTGCCCAGAATCCCATTGGCCTCATCGCCGCTATAAGTGGCTGTAATCGTATGCGGCCCATAAGCCAGGGCCGCAGTCGCAAAGCTTGCGCTTCCACCGCTTGCCGTGCTCACCAGCGGTGAGCTGCCCAGGACTGTCGTGGTCGTCGTGTCGGTAAAAGTGACCGTGCCATCCAAGGGCACGGTTCCTCCGCCGGGGGGGACGGTCACTGTCGCTGTCAGCGTTATGCTTGCGCCCAGTACAGATGGATTTGCGCTGGAGGCTAGCGTGGTGCCCGTCACTTCACCCACGTTCTGAGTCAATGTGGCGGGAAGAAGAGGGGGCAGATACTTCGACCCCGACGGGGTAAATGTCGCAGTAATCGTGTGCACTCCCACCGCCAGAGCGGCTGTTGCGTAGGCGGCAACACCGATCCCATTCACGGTGACCGGAGTGCCAAGCGGCGTCGTGACACCATTCACTGTGTCCGTGAATGTGACGGTCCCCGTAGGAGTACCCTCGCCCGGACCCGAGGTCACTGTAGCCGTGAATGTAACCTTCTGCCCGAAGTCGGCTGGGTTGAGGCTGGAGGTCAGCGCAATATTGGTCGCATTCACGGGGGTTGCCAGCCCGATCGCCTCAATGTCCAGCGGGAAGTTGGACGCATCCTGCGGGTAGCTCAGGTCATTGCCGTCCACATCCACATTGCCGGTCAAAACCTCAGAGGTTACTCCCGTGGCAAACACGGTGGCGCTCGATGGCGCAAAGATCACGCCGATCAGGCAATCGGCATCCACGTCCAATGGAAATGGATCTGTCGTGGCTAGGTCGCAGGTGGTGGTCCCTGGATTGACCGCGGCGTTTGCGTCAGTGGTAATGCTGGTCAGATCGAGCACATCGTTTCCATCGTTCTCAACCGTCTCCGATTGCGGCTTGGATTGAGAGCCCGCGTAAACTGCCGTTCCAGTAAAATTCAGCACCGCCTTGTTGCTCTGAATCTCCTCGATCACCATGTCGAGAGAGCTGGCAAAGTAGAGATTGCCGCTGCCATCCAGAAAAAGCCCAAAAGGCGCGTAAATCCGCACCGGCGGGGGGGCCCCAGCGGGCTGTGACGGAATTGTGAGCGAATTCGCGGCTAGTGTCGCGATGATCCCGGTCGCGGCGTTCACCTTCTGAATGCGGGCGTTCTGCGTGTCCGCTATATAGATATTTCCGGCGGCGTCGATGGCTACGCCGGATGGCGCACTCAACTCCGCCTTGTTTGCCTTAGCACCATCTCCTGAGCTGCCTGCCGTCCCAGGGTAGAAACCAACGACTGTGCTGATCGTGCTGGCTGCGGTGATTTGTCCGTTTACGGCCGAGACCATCCGGATCACGTTGTTGCCCGAGTCCGGAATATACATATTGCCGGTCAGGTCGAACGCGACGGCATAAGGAAGGCTAAGACCGGCGTTGACCGCCAGGGCGGTATCGCCAGTATAGGTCCCCTTGCCGTCCTGGTTTCCGCTCGGGTCGCCATCTCCCGCCGCAGTCGTGATCAGGCCCGTAATCGCGTCCACCCTGCGAATGCGCTGGTTCAAGTTGTCGGCTATGTAGAGGTTTCCGCTGGCATCGACCGTGACGCCCTGCGGATGATTGAGTTCAACCAGACGCGACGAAGCTGTGAGCCCGTCCCCGCCGTACCCTGCCGTGCCGTTCCCAGCCACGGTTGTGATGATGCCCACGGTCGCGGGGGGGATGGGCGGGGCAACCATGCGGATGACATTGTTGCCGCTGTCTGCGATGTACAGGTTGCCGGCGCCATCCAGTGCCACGCCGGAAGGGTTGCTTAATGTTGCGGCCGAGGCAATTTGCTTATCTCCCGAATAGCCCGCCTCGCCGGTTCCGGCGATGGTCGTGATGATGCCCACGGTTGCCGGGGCGACGGGCGCGGCAACCATGCGTACCCGATTGTGCAGGCTGTCTGCGATGTACATATTGCCGGCGCCGTCCAAGGCTACGCTCGAAGGCAGGTATAAGTTTGCCTTCGTTGCCGGAATCCCATCCTCTGTCGGGGTCCAAACGCCAAACTCGCCGGCAACAATTGCCACGTTGCCTGGAGATAGCACGCCCAATCCGCCCGATCCGGTGCCCGAGATATATGTCGTGCCAAGAACATTGTTGTTGCTGTCCAGCAGCACCACCGCACCCACGCGCAAGCCAGGAGCCGAAGGCGTGAAGGTTACTGGTTGCGTGCAGTTTCCGGAGTTCGATGGGCTCGGGGCAGTGCAGCTTAGCTGGCCGCTAGCCTGAAAGTCCAGATTGGCCGCTCCCGCTGTCAGCACCACCACACTGCTCGCCGTGCCTCCATAGGCATAGGAGACTGTGACAAGCTGCGCTGGGCTGGATGCCACGCCGACCTGTTGTGGCGCAAAGACGCTCTGCGCCCAAGCGCTCGGCCCGGCCAGCATCAAGGCCGTCAGCGCCAGCGCCCATCTTCGCCTAGCCGTAAACCTGGCAGGGAGACGGCAGATGCCGTCGCGGCCGGGCCTCTCTTCAGACGCAACATGATTCGCTGCTGCTGAGAGGGTCAAAGAGCAATTTTGATCTACAGGAAGAAGGACAGGGACGGAGATGGCGGCCATTGGGGGACCTCGCACAGCATTCCAAACACGGCTCCTTTGCCTGCATCTCAGGCCAAGAACCGCTTTGAGAAAAACATCCCCTCAGGCGAATTGAGCCGGTGGGGGGAGCCAGACTTGAGTTGGCTGAAGTATACCCCCCAGTCTTGCAGAATGCAGGGTGATCCCCATCACCCCATGTGCCATTGGTAATCGCGGAAAGCTCGGGGCTTTTGAACCGTATGGGTGTCCGCTCTCCAGCGGTTCGAATTGAATGCCGGTCGGGATAAATATACGCGCTTGAAGACCGGTCTGCCCCTTCGCCTCATCCCTTTTCTCACTCGTACCGCAGCGCCTCGATCGGGTCCATCGAAGCGGCCTTCCACGCCGGGTAAATGCCAAACACCAGGCCGATGGCGCAGGAAACGCCAAACCCGATCAGCACCCACAACGTCGAGAGCGTGGCTGGGAGGCCAATCGGCAGAAAGTAGACAATCCAGGTGATCACCGCCCCCGCCATCACCCCGATCACCCCGCCCACGGCGCATAGCGTCACCGCCTCAGTAGTGAACTGGGTCAGAATCGTCTGCTTGGTGGCTCCAAGGGCCTTCCGAATGCCGATCTCGCGCGTCCGCTCGGTCACTGAGACCAGCATGATGTTCATCACTCCCACTCCGCCCACCATCAATCCCACGCTGGAGACGGCGATCATGAACGCTACCAGTCCGTTGGTCAGTTGTCCCCAGAGTTTCGTCAACGAGTCAGGGCCAAAGATCTCGAAGTTGTCGTCGGCCTCCACTTTGACCTTGCGCCGGACGCGCAGCAGTTCGCGAATCTCTTCCTGAACCAAAGCCTTATTCTTCGGGTCGTCGTACTTCACGCTCACCCACATATCCTTGTCTTCGGAGTGCATGCTGTGAAAGGTGCCCAGAGGAAGATAGACCTGGTTGTCGGCCGGGTTCTTGCCGCCGCCAAAGAGCTGCTTCTGTTTGTCGAGCACGCCGATCACCGTATAAAGACCGGTTTCGATATTTACTTCCTTTCCCACTGCGGGCTCGTTGCCAAAGAGGTCTTCCCAGGTATCGTGGCCCAGAACGACCACGTGATCGTGCCGCTCGTCCTCCGCATCGTTGAAGATGCGGCCATCCATGACCTTCAGGTCGTAGACATCGCCCACCTCGGCCGTCGAGCCTTGCAGAATGGTTCCGGCAACCTTCTTGCCGTTGTATTTCACGGCCACATCGCCCACGCGGAACTGCGATTTCACATGTTGAATCCCGCCATCGGCCGCCACCACATGCGGCAGTGTCCGCAGCGCCAGCACGTCGTCAAGAGTGAGCTTCTTGCGCGTCAGTTGTTCGGTGGTGGGCCGCACGCCGATCACAGGCATGTGAAAGACCCAGATGATATTCGATCCCATCGAAGTCACGAAGTCCGAGATGCGGTTATTCACCCCGTTGATCACCGACGAGATCGCAATCACCGTCGTGACTCCGATCACGATTCCCAGCACAGTCAATCCCGAACGCAGTTTATTCGTCCTGAGCGTATCCAGGGCCATCTTGACCGATTCACGTGTTTGTCCTTGCGCCATGAAGTACAGCTCCTAGCCGCTAGCTTCTAGCCTCTAGCTCATTGTCCGTAGTGCTGAAGTCTAAGGAAAAACCTCATTTGCGACACGCGTTCTAGTTCTGAACCGACCCCACGACAAGACTAGCTGAAAGCTAGAAGCTAGTGGCTGGAGGCTGCGGTTACATCTCCGCCCTGAGTGCCGCCACCGGGTCCAGCTTCGCTGCCTTGCTGGCGGGATAAACGCCAAAAAAGATCCCCACCGCGCCGGCCAGAAACAGTCCCAGAAAGATCACCCACAGCGGCGCATTGGTGGGGAAACCCACAACCAGGGTAATCAGCTTGCCCACGCCGATGCCCAGCAGCACGCCGATGGCTCCGCCCAGCAGTGCCATGGTTCCGCTTTCAATGAGAAATTGCAGCAGCACGTCGCGCTGTCGCGCGCCCAGCGCCTTGCGTACGCCGATCTCGCGCGTGCGTTCCGTCACGCTCACCAGCATGATGTTCATGATGACGATGCCGCCCACCACGAGCGAAATCGAAGCCAGGCCCAGCACGACCATGGCAAAGATGCTGCTGATCTGCTTCCAGATATCCAGAAAAGTGTCGTTGGTTTCGATCTCGAAGTCGTCAGCCTGACCGGGGGCGACGTGACGGCGGGTACGCATCAGCACGCGAACCTCATCCTTGGCCCGCTCCATCGCCGCGGCATTGCCATTGGCTCGCGCATAGATGCTCACGGTGTCGTTGTAACCATAGGTCTGCTGGTAGGTCGTGATCGGCACCGCGACCCAGTTGTCCTGCGACTGGCCCAGCGTCTGGCCCAGGCGGTCGGCCACACCGACGACCGTGTAGGGGATGCCGTCTACCCTTACCTCCTTGCCGATCGGGTTGCCGTCACCCAGCAGGTTATCCACAATGTCGTAGCCGACGATCGCGTCGTGGGTGCCGTGATCTTCGTCCGCCTGCGTAAAGCCCCGGCCCAGCGCGATCTCGATGTTATTCAGGCCGAGCATCGTCCAGGTGTAGCCGCGCACGCCTGAATTATTGCTGGAGTGGCCGTTGTAGACCACGTTGGTATAGCGGTTCAGCATCGCGCCCACCTCGCCGCACTCCGCGCAGTTGTCGCGAATCGCCTGATAGTCCTCGATGCGCAGAATCTTGCGCTTCTGAAAGCGGAAGTAATCGTCCGCGTTGAAGATCACGCTCGACGCCCGTTCGACTGTGAACACGTCTGCCCCATAGCCGGAAAGCTTGGTGCTGACATACCTGTTCGCGCCATTGACCAGGGTGACCACCATGATGATCGAGGCCACCGCCATCACCACGCCGATCAGCGTGAGCACAGTGCGCATCTTGTTGGCCCACAAAGACTGCAGCGCGAGTTTGAAGGCCTCACTGAATACCATGTTCCCGCTTTCCGTCCCAGGGCTTCATTCCGCCCAGTCTCTTGAGTGTACGCAATTCTTCATTCTTCTTTAGGACGCAACGCAAGCCCATCGGGCCGCTTCAACGTCAAAAAAGCCGTGCTCGGAGATACGCAGTTGCACCCCTGCTTGATACGCAAGGGGCCTCCGGCAGGTTCCGGTCGCTCAAAAAAATCGCCACAAGCCAATCAAAACAGACATTTTCCTGAAACATTCGTCTCAATTAAGTCGTAGCATGAATCTGCGCGTACTTCCGCTCCGGCTCTTGAGTTCAATTCTGCAACCCACCACTTCTTTGGAGGCTCAATGATTCGCGCTCGCTCCCGCCACGCTCTCGCTCTGCTCGCAATCGCCGTGCTTTCCCTGATCATTGCTTCTGCACAGGCTCCTTCCGCAACTGGAACCTCGCAGCCGCCGCTGCTGCTTCGTAACCCCTCCCTCAACCAGGACCACATCGCCTTCCTCTACGCTGACGATATCTGGACCGTCAGTCGCCAGGGCGGCGAAGCCGAGCGTCTCACTTCGGATGGAAAGGTGAGTGACGGTCCCTATTATTCCCCGGACGGCGCGTGGATCGCCTACTCTGCCCATCTGAATGGCAACACGGATACCTACATCATCCCAGCCACCGGTGGCGTTCCCCGCCGCATTACCTGGCATCCCGGCGGCAGCTTTGTTGTCGGATGGAGCCCCGATGGTAAGGACGTTCTGACCGCCAGCATGGCTTCCAGTTTCCGCCACTACCTCAAGCTCTTTCGGGTTCATGCCGACGGCTCCGGCGTCCCTGAGCCGTTGCCGCTGCCCTCAGGATTCGAAGGCTCATTCTCGCCCGACGGACAATCGATCGCCTACCAGCCTTTCACCAAGTGGGAGCCTGCCTGGAAGCGCTATGCCGGCGGCCAGACTACCCCGATCTGGATCGTCAACCTCAAGACTCTCGATTTGCAAAAGGTGCCGCGCGAAAACTCCAACGATTCAAACCCGGTCTGGGTCGGCGACTCGATTTATTTCCTCTCTGACCGCACGGGCCCCGTGACGCTCTTCCGCTACGAACCCTTCTCGAAGGAAGTCAGGCAGGTCCTCCCCAGCACCGGCCCCAGCCCGAATTTTGATCTGAAGACCTTTCAGGCCGGACCAGGCGCGATCGTCTACGAACAGTTCGGCTCCATTCACTTGCTCGACACCACAAGTAAGGACCTGGCCGCCAACTCCGACAAAATCGTCTCCATTCAGATCCATGGCGAACTGGCCAGCCTTGCGCCCCACCGCGTCAACCTGACCCCCGACGAGATTCAAAACGCTCAGCTTTCACCCACCGGCGCGCGCGCCGTCTTCGAGGCGCATGGCGAAATATTCACCGTCCCCGGCGAAAAGGGCGATACCCGCAACCTGACTCAGACCCCCGGCGTGGCCGAGCGCGATCCCTCATGGAGCCCCGACGGCAAGACCATCGCTTACTTCTCTGACGCCTCGGGCGAGTATCAGCTCTACCTGCACGATCAGACCGGCTTCAAGCCGCCCATTGTCATCGATCTAGGCCCCGAGCCCAGTTTCTTCTACAGCCCCACCTGGTCGCCCGACTCCAAGCACATTGCCTACTTCGATAAGCACCTGCGCCTGTGGATCGTGGACGTGCCGGCAGGCAAGCCCGTGCTGGTGGATAAACTCCTCTACGGCAGCTTCGGCCCCGATTTCGGCCCGGCCTGGTCGCCGGATTCGAAGTGGCTCGCCTACCACCGCGACCTCGAAAACCAGAACCGCGCCATCTTCGTTTATTCACTCGAAACCCGCAAACCAACTCAGGTCACTGACGGCATGAGCGATGCCTTCAGCCCTGCCTTCGACCCGAACGGCAAGTTCCTCTACTTCCTCGCCTCCACTGACGACGGGCCTTCCAAGGCCGGGATCGATCTCTCGTCGCTCGACCGGGCGCAGACCACCGCTGCCTACGTCGTCGTCCTCGCCAAGTA
Source organism: Occallatibacter sp. (assembly GCA_049522255.1). Classification (GTDB taxonomy): domain Bacteria; phylum Acidobacteriota; class Terriglobia; order Terriglobales; family Acidobacteriaceae; genus Telmatobacter. The sequence goes on along the minus strand of JBEKOA010000098.1, from coordinate 4,868 downwards.
CGGATCCTCGCCGGTCCCCCCCGAGAGCGACGACGAAAAGATCAAGGACGAGAGTAAAAAGGACGACAACAAGGACGCGGACAATAAAGACACTGACAAAAAAGACTCCGATAAGAAAGACGCGGATCACAAAGACTCAGACAAGAAGGACGCCGACAAAAAGGACAAGAAAGACGCCGACAAGGACAAAAAGGACGCCGACAAGAAGGACTCTGACAAGCCCGTCGAGGTCAAAATGGATCTCGAAAAGATTGGCGACCGCATCCTGGCCTTGCCCATACCGTCCCGCAACTATGGCGGAATAGCGGTTGGCAAGACCGGCGTCCTTTACCTCGGCGAAACCGCTCCTTTTGGCCGCTCCAGCAACGACGGCGGTGGTGCGGGCATTCGTGCCATTTGGCGATTTACGCTCGAGAAGCGCCAGCCGGAGATCGTGCTCAGTGAGCTTGAAAACTTCACTCTCTCGTCTGACGGGTCCAAAGCCCTCTACTCGCGCAAAGGCGGTTGGACGATCGTCTCGGCCGACGATCTAAAGCCCGGGGACGGCTCGCCCGGCAAGCCGCTCAACCTGGGAGATCTCGAAACCGTCGTCGATCCCCGCGCCGAGTGGCGGCAGATCTACCACGAAACCTGGCGCATCGAGCGCGACTTCCTCTACGACCCCCACACCCACGGTCTCAGCATTCCCAAGATCGAGGCCCGCTACAAGCCCTATCTCGACGGTCTCGCCTCGCGGTCAGAGTTCACCTATCTCTCTACGGAAATGCTGGGCGAGATCACCATCGGCCACATGTTTGTGGGCGGTCCGCATCAGCATGACAACGGCCCGAAGACCGGCCTGCTGGGCGCCGACTTCAAAATCCAGAATGACCGCTATCGCATCGCCAAAATCCTCGGCGGGCAAAACTGGACCCCCGGCCTCGCCTCGCCCCTTACGCTGCCTGGCGTCTACATCCATGAGGGTGCGTATCTGTTGGCCGTCAATGGCCGCGAATTGCACGCCAGCGACAATCTCTACGAATTCTTCGACGGCACCGCCGGCAAGCAGACCACGCTCCACATTGCCTACAGCCCAGACGGAAAAGACGCCAAGGACGTAACCGTAGTGCCCATCCCTGACGAAGATGGCCTGCGCAACCTGGACTGGATCGAAGCCAACCGCCGCAAGATCGCCGACTACGTGGTGGACGTTCTCAAACGGGTCCCGCTCTCCGGAGCCATCGAGCGCGACGGCAAGCCGATTCACGACCCTGTCGGCGCGATCTTCGGCCCCAAGGTCATGCTCATCAACCAGAACTCCGGCTCCGGCGGCGACGCCATGCCCTGGTACTTCCGCAAGGCTGGAATCGGCAAGCTGGTGGGCACGCGCACCTGGGGCGGACTGGTCGGCATCGGCGGCTATCCATCGCTGCTTGACGGCGGCTATGTGATGGCCCCGCGCTACGCCATCTACGGCCTCAACGGAGAGTGGGAGGTAGAAAACCATGGCATCACACCGGATGTGCCTGTCGAGGATCTGCCCGCCGACGAAGCCGCCGGCCATGACCGCCAACTTGAAACCGGTATTCAGATGGTTCTCGACGAGCTGAAGGCTCATCCTGTGACCGCGCCGCCCATCCCACCCTATCCGAACTACCACAAGAACGACGGCCTGGGGAACGACAACTAGCCCGTCCGCCAGACAGAATGGACATAAATTAAATGGGTGCCCTAGGTCCCGCTTTTGGGACCTGGGTAACAACGAACCCCGGGTGCCCCGCCTTCGGCGCGTTTTTGTTTTTGCGCCTAAGGTGGGATATCTATATCAACGGCCTTTTATGGTGCTGAGAGTCTTAGTACTCCAACACTGACGCAGCCGGGTGCCCCATCCTTTCGCCTTCTTTCTAGCGAAAGGATGGGATGCCACACAAGATAACCGCATCAGAACCGGGTTTACGCCAACAATTGTTCTTATATAGCTAACAGACATATTGCTAATAGAAATATAATCGCTCACCGTCCAGAACTCCCAAATCCCTTCTCCGCCCGCGCCGACTCTTCCAGACTTTCAACCTCAGTCACATCTCCCGTCAGCACCGGAACCGGAATCATCTGCGCAATCTTCTCGCCCGCCTTCAACTCGACCAGAGCCTCGCCCAGATTCGTCATCAACACCAGAATCTCTCCCCGATATCCCGCGTCGATCACCCCAGCGGTGGTCGCAATCCCCCGCGCCGCCATCGACGAGCGATCCCGCACCAACAATCCCAGCGCCTCGCCGGTCCCGGGGTGTCGTGCCTCCACAGCGATCCCCGTCCTGACGCGAACGGTCGCGCGTGGCGCCAGCACGGCCCCTTCGAGCGTAAAAAGATCATAGCCCAGATCCTCGCCAGGATGGGCCACCACGGGAGCGCGCGCTCCCGCCTCCAAAAGTTTCACTCGCAGCATATCCTCATCCTAGAACACCTTGCGCCCGGACTGCGCCCCGGTTTCTCTCAGAGCGCGGCGAAACAATCCATCTGGATGGGTTATCCATCACCTACAATCCTGCAAAAACTGTGGTAGTGTTTTTTGCGGGGAATTCGTGCGCATTTGGAGCCACCGGAGCGCCGCTTCCACAGAAACGAAAGGGGCGTCCGATGCGACACAGTTGCGCAAGTGGAATGCACTGTCTAACTCAAACTATGGGGCCGTTGATCTTCCTGATGGTCCTTCTGGCGACGGCGGGAGCCGCCCGAGCAACCGAAAACGGCGGCAGCGTATGGCCGGTGGGCGCCGAGTCCTATGCCACGGCAGCGGGTGTGCCTCATTCTGGCGAAACGATGCTCTATGAGTACACCTGCTTTTATGAGGCCAACGAACTGGACGACGGCAAGGGTCAAAGCAACCCCGGAACCCCGCTCTTCAAGCTGCGCGTCGCGGCCGTCGCCGGCAAGCTCTCGCATAACTGGGGTTTGAAGGTCCTGGGAGGCGAACTCGGCAGCTACTTTGCGATTCCCAACGTATACGAACAGGTCAGCATCGGGGGAACAAAGTTCACCAAGGACGATCTGACCAACATCAATCTCGTTCCCGTGACCATCTTCAATCACAAGGGCTTCGTGCACTGGTACTACGAGCTTCAGGTTCAATCGATGGGAACAGGCTATCAGGCAGGCGCGCCTCTGAATATCGGGGAGCATAATGTGGCCTTCACGCCCGCTGCGGCGTTTACGCTCACTCCGCACAAAGGCGCGCAAGACATCATGTCGCGCTTCGACTATGTGATCAACGATGCCGACCACGTGACGCACTACCATAGCGGCAACGAGTTTTTCTGGCAGTTTGACGCCCAGCAGGAGATCCCGCATCACAAGGCAAGCGTGGGTGCCACCGGATATTTCTACAAGCAGATCACCAGTGATACCCTGCATGGGCAGGTGGTCAGCCCCCTGAATGCCGACGGCACACCGGATCTCGGATACAAGGGCCGCGCATTCGATATTGGGCCACAAGTGACGCTGCCATGGGGCAAACACGGCGCCCTGGTCTTCAAGTGGGATCGCGATATGCTGGTCGAGAACAAGCCGCGCGGAAATGCCCTGTGGTTCCAATTCGGCATTCCCTTCAGCTACCTTCACCATCCCTCCGCCAGTCACTGAGGAACGCCAACCCGCCAACTCGCGAACACGCGCGCAGCGCGGCTAGAGCATTTTCGGATTTACCGTAGACTTCAGTGCCCCATCCATTCCGCGCTTTTCTGCGGAATGGATGGGAATGCGTGGGATACCGACAAAATTTCGGTCTACACAATTCCCGAAAATGCTCTAACTCCACTCCGCACCAAATGGTCAGCCCCGGCCGGAAAACTCTCCCGGCCGGGGCTGTCGTTTTCACCCCAACGACCAAAAACCGATCGCTGGGGACCCCGAGTTCTTTCGGGTTACGAATTCGGCAAAAGGACCTGTAAGCCGAATTCTGTCGTGTGCGGTCATTCCTCTAGGCGCCGCGTTGCCGCGGACGCTCATCAGCGACCTACCCGGAGGTTTCAGCACTTGCTACGAGCCGCCTGAACGCGTCGGGCCGATGCGCAGCGCCGCATGACTCGATGCGAACGCTTCCCTCCCTATTTGGTCTTGCTCCGTGTGGGGTTTACCCTGCCCCGGCCTTCACAGGACGGGCGGTGCGCTCTTACCGCACCATTTCACCCTTACCCCGGCGCTGGAGTTGCCGCAACGGCGAGCTCGCCCGGCAAGCCGGGTCTACTCGGCCGGGTCTACTCGGGTATTGCGTTTCCAGGGTCGCCCTCGGCCGGGTCCGTGAAACGGGCGCGGAAGAGGGGTAGCCGAGGCGGTTTCTTTTCTGTGGCACTGGCCGTCCATGAGCCTTTAAGCTCACGTCCCGGACGTTATCCGGCACACTGCCCTGCGGAGTTCGGACTTTCCTCCCCCGGCGGACACTGGCTTGCGCCAGAGCCTCCGGCAGCGACCGCCCGGTCCTCCTGCCAGTGGTTAGTGTATCGCAGATGCGGTTTCACCAGTTGCGGTAAGGGATTTTGGAAGGGACGACGTTTACGCCTGTTAGATCCTCTTTCTTGAGAAACATCTCTATTGCCCGAGAAGAATTTCTCGGATGTGGACATGGTCCAATTATGATCTCCTTGATGTAGCTTGAAAGTCTGTTTATGCCCAAAGGAATCTGGATATAGGGGATTGGCATCGAATTTCCCTGTCTGAATTCAAGGCAGGATGGAATCGCCTTATCGTTCGTAATGAACACAATCCTCCACAGGGCAATCGCATTTCAAAATAGCTCCAATAGCCTGTAGAGGTATCCGTCGTCCCACCCTGCGCGTTTGAACTTTCCGCGCAAGGAGCCTTTTGAACCCTCTTTTTGCATGGCGTTGATGG
>JBEKOA010000097.1:0-16680 GCA_049522255.1 Occallatibacter sp. | reverse complement strand
TTGCTCCACGCTTCCTTCAGACCCCACCTCGCAATGACGCCCTTGCGCTTCGCTATCACTTCTCCCCATCTGGATGTGAAGAGGACTTTCACCTCCAAGCTGTCATTCATGCACGGCGTACAGCAGAAGCCGCTCCGCCTCGGCGGGCGTAATTCGGCCGAGAGCGACAAGCTGCAGAATGGCGCTGCGATCGGTCTTCATGGTGACCTCCCCAATCACTCAGACTAGATAATTCGAACCAGAATCCGGGTGTTCTCGGCGCTGACGCGGACATCCGTGCCTGGTAAGCTGCACAAAATGGCCCAGAAAGCGGTAATGGCGCGCCAGAAGCTGATGCGTCCCGCGATGCAGACTGCCAGAAGAACCACAAAGATGAGCGGCGCAAGCAGCAGGACCGGTATCCACAACAGGAAGACGGGCAGCCATAGCGGGGGACATCTGAACTGCGGCGTTTCAATGCCGACGACGGCAAAGGTTGGAGTCATTTCAGAGCCTCCAGTTCGCGGATGGCGTCTTCGGCGGTCATCTCACCATTGTTCAGCCGGTCCAGCACCTCCGCGCGCGATGGAGACGGGTTGGTCTCGACAAACTGTAGCTGCCCGGCGATGCGATTCAGCCGTGCCTTGATCGTTGGATAGCTGACGCCAAAGACCTGTTCCATCTCCTTGATGGAGCCGTGCGAACGCAGAAAAGCCACGATGAAAACCTGGTCTTCCAGGCTAACACTGGCCAGCTCGGGCAGAGAAAACTCGCCTTCAATCACGATTCCCTTCTCTGGCAGCCGAACACGCTCGACGACCAGCCGGGAACCCTGAGCCATCCGTAGCAACTCTTGCCATTCAGTAGCCGGTTTGGATTCAGGAGTCATCGGCGAACCAACTCGTTTCTTGACCATATTCACGAGGTTAGTTCAATTTATTAATTCTGTCAATCGTTATTATTGATATTTTTAATCACGAAAGCTGTAATTATGATATTCCATCAAATATTCTCTCCGGAAACAAAAGAATCCGCCGATCGTCCCGCCTGGCCTTAAGCCGCTCTAGTGTTTTGAGTCTGAAATGCGCAACACAAAACTGGCTGTCATTCTGAGCGAACGGGGCCTCGAACGTCTTTCAGTTCGGGGGTGGTGAGTCGAAGAATCCGCGGTTGTTCTTCAGACTCACCACACAAGGCCCATTTAACTGCTGCCGGACATGCTTCAAAATCGAGATGCTTCCTGACGATCTCCTTTGTGGGCGGTTCTCATTTGAGAAACGAGTCTATGATACTGTCCGCGAATCTGTCGCCGGCAAGCGTATCGACACCGCCGCTCCAACTCCCGGCTGTTTGCGAATCAAAATCCGCAGAGGGTGATGAGGTTGATTCCGGGGCGCTGTCAGGAGCGTGCGCGATGCGCATCAATTCCCCGCGATCAAGCCAGATGAGGCAACAGTCTTCGCACGAGTCGATGATCACGTTACCCGGACCGCCATAAAGATGCGCATCCATCGGATGATGGCATTGCGGGCAATTGATCTTGCGCTTCAGGTCGTCCTTGTCGGCAGGGGGCGGCGCGGATACGCTGCCATGAGCGCTCCGCTCCTCATCGATCATGGTTTCCAGCATGGCCATGGCGATCAGCATGCCGTTGCATTTTGTGCAGTAGATGATGGGGTTCTTGCCAAGAAAGGCATGCATCAGGGGGACAGTGCACACCGGGCAGTCCTGGCCGCTCTGCTCTTCGAGCACCCGCACGCCGTCGTCGTTCTTCTCTGGGAAGTAGACGCTGTGGCAGTATTCGCACGTGAAGCTCTGCATATCTGTCTTGAGCTTCATCGGGGCGCCGCACGTAGGACAGTTCATTGTGCCTTCCCGCATTCTGCGCAGAACTTCGCGCTTCGAGGAATTGCTTTTCCGCACTCGGTGCAGAACTTGGTCCCGACGGATTCTACTGAAGCATCGATCAGCGCCGGAGCCGCAACAGCGGATGCGACCGGAGCGGCCATCGACGGCTTGAGAGCGTTCGAGAGAACCTGCGCAACAGCCGCGCCGGCCCCCAGGCCCATGCCCATGCCGGCCGCGCCGCTGGTATTAGCCGCGGACAAATCAAGCGACTCAGCCGCCGCATAGAGCGTATAGCGGCCCAGATCTCCGACCATGTTCATGCCGACCCTCTGGTCAAAGACTTTTTGCAGTTCCTCGGGCAGCGAGACGTTCTCGACAACAAACTGATCCAGCCCCAGGCCAAGCGCTGCAAAGGCGGGCTTCATTTTTTCCATCAGCTTGCCGCCCAGCGCGGCCTGATTGGCGGCCATATCGAGGAAGGCCACATCGCTGGTGGCAAAGACCTCGGTGATGCAGCCAATGATGGTCTCGCGCAACTGGCCTTCGAGCTCACCGGCAAGGTAACTGTCGCGCGTGCCGCTGATCTGGTTAAAGAAGATGCGCGGATCTGCGATGCGATAGGAGTAGATGCCATAACAACGCAGCCGCACCGCTCCGAACTCTTTATCGCGGATTGTAATGGGAGTAGCCGTGCCCCACTTCTGGCCGGTCTGCAAGCGAGTCGAGAAGAAATAGACTTCTGACTTGAACGGGGATTCAAACGCTTTGTCCCAGTTCATTAGATCGGTAAGCAACGGCATATTGCGCGTCGTGAGTGTGTGCAGGCCGGGGCCGAAGACGTCGGCGATCCTGCCTTCATTGACGAATGCGGCCATCTGCGACTCGCTCACGGTGAGCTGGCCGCCGTTCTCTATCTCCAGATCCCGCATGGGGTAGCGATAAGAAAGGATGCCGTTTTCCGGTTCATTCCACGCAATGACGCGGATGAATTGCTTGCCTAGAAACTCTCCAAGGGTCATATTCTTTCTCCGCCAGCGACTATACCACGCGCTTTGGCCGCGTGCCGATTGCAATTCGCGATGTTATTTGAGAGACACTCTTACGCACTGTCGAAGCCCACACGCAGTGCGAACACTGCACCGTACGTAGAGGCGCTGACGCGCTGAAGTAGAGGATTGAGCCGGCTTCCCGCAGACTATTTCTCCGGGATATTCTCCCAAACGTCTTGCGTTTCGTCGTCGCCCTTCTCCCTCACGAAGACATCGCCGGCTTTATGCCACTGTCCCATCTGCTCGGGTCCGCTTCCATCCAGTGTTACCTTGTAAGCGCCCGACCCGCTGTCGCCTGTCGCCCGCGCCAGAATGACGCCGTCGTAAGCGATTCCCTTGTCTGAAATGACCGTGACTTTCTGCCCCACATCGAACATAGCAATCTCCCCGGTTTGAGAATCTTGTTGCAAGCTTAACCGATCTCACGTGTGTTTTTCGTTCCGGGTCAGGGTTTATTCCCAGGGGCTTGGGCACGGTATTGAGGACGAGGGCAGATCTTCGCGCAAGAGGACGCGCCGGCCGAGAAGCCGAAGCGACGAAGCTCTCCCTGTGATAACTTTGTATTAGCGGTCCCGTACGAGCTCGTAGCTCAGTTGGTAGAGCAACGCCCTTTTAAGGCGGCGGTCGTGGGTTCGATTCCCACCGGGCTCACCACACCTTCCGGCCGCGATTTCACCCAATCAGATGTCATGCCGAGACGCTTGGGAGCGGAGCCGGCTGTGCATTGGGCGCCAGCGGCAGCGTAAAGTGGAAGGCGGCGCCGCGCCCGAGTTCGCTTTCGGCCCAAACGCGCCCGCCGTGCGCAAGGACAATGTGCTTGACGATTGCCAGACCTAGCCCTGTGCCGCCTGACTCCCGGCTGCGCGCCTTGTCGACCCGGTAGAAGCGCTCGAAGATGCGATTCAGGTGTTCCGAGGCGATGCCGGTGCCGAAGTCCTTCACCGTGAACTCGACTTCCGACTCCAAAAGCCTTGCCCCAACACGAATCCGCTTGCCGTTCTTGCCGTATTTCAGGGCGTTTTCAATCAAATTGCCGAAAACCTGGTTCATGGCATCAGGATCGGCCAGGACCAGCGTTTCGGGCGCACCGGCGAATTCCAGTTCAACTTCGGAGTCAACCACGACGCCGCCCAGCGACTCGATTGCGTCCTTGACCAGCGCGCTGGCCCGCGTGGGCTGCAGCACGAGTTTGTAGTCCGGGCTCTCGACGCCGGCCAGGGCAAGCAAATCCTCGGTGATCCGGTTCATGCGGCTGGCATTTTTCAGAATGATCCCAAGAAATTCACGCGCGGTCTCCTTTTCAGGCTGCGGCTCCTCGATCAGCGTCTCCACGTATCCCTGAATGGAAGTGAGCGGAGTGCGCAGCTCGTGGCTGACGTTGGCGATGAACTCGCGGCGGGACTTCTCGGCGCTCTCGATGCGAGTGATGTCGTGGAGAACGGCCAAAGCTCCCCCAGAGGGCATGGGAACCGCATTGATCTCGAAGATGCGCCCGGAGGCCAGCGAAGTGGCGCTCCCCGAGCGCGCTTCGCGCTTCTCCAGCGCATCGCGCAGGCAAGCCAGCAACTCCGGATCGCGCACCGAGTGGACCAGAGGCCGGCCGGCGCGAATCTGTGTTCCTGCGATGCGCTCCATGACGGCGTTCGACCAGCGAACCAGGCCCTCGGGATTGATGGCGACCACCGCTTCCTGCATGGAATCGAGCATCGCGGCGAGTTCCTGGCGGCGTCTTTCGAGTTCGGCAAAACTCTCGCCCAGCCGCTCGGCAGCCTGGTTCAGTGCGGCCTCAGGAGCCGAGAGCATATCGTCTTCGGTGCGGAGCAGCCGGGCCGTCAAGTCACCCTCGGCGAGCTTCTGGGCAAAGGAGATGAGCCGCTCCAGACGCGAAGAAATCCGGCTGGCAACCCAGACTGCCAGGGTCAAAGCTACGGCCAGCGCGATCAACCCGCACCACAATACCTCATTGCCAAAGAGAAGAACTGCCTTGGCGGGAGGCAGCTCCAATACCTTGTCCGCAATCAATGGAATAAAGACAAACTCCATCGCCGCGGCTTGAAAGGCCAGCAGAAGGAGAAAGAGGCCCAGCAGCCGGGTGAATATCTTTGATTTCACTAGGGTCGCCCTACTCGCTCTTGGGTAATTCGAAGCGATAGCCGGCGCCGCGCACCGTCCTCAGATAGCGCGGATTCTCCGGATCGATCTCGATCTTCTCGCGGATGCGGCGAACGTAAACGTCTACCGAACGAGGGGTAACGAAGCGCGCATCGCCCCAAACGGCGTCCAGCAGATGATCGCGGCTGAAGACCCGGCCGGGGTGGCGCGCCAGATAGTCCAGCAGCCGGAACTCGGTGGCCGTGGTGGTGGTTAGCTCGCCGCGCACCTTCAATTGCATGGCATTGGCGTCGATAATCACCTCTTCGAAGCTGATGACCGAGGGCGTTGTGGGCCGCTCGAAGCGGCGCAGAACAGCCTTGACGCGGGCCACCAGTTCGCGCGTGGCAAATGGCTTGGTGATGTAGTCGTCGGCTCCCATCTCCAAGCCGAGAACGCGGTCGTTTTCCCCGGCGCGCGCGGTAAGAAAAATGATCGGCACGGTTGAGAGCCCTGGATGGTTGCGCAACCGGCGGCAGACATCGAGGCCGTCCCCGCCGGGCACCATGATGTCCAGCAGAAACAGTGCGGGCGCCTGGCGCTCAGCATCGGGAATCAGGTTGGTGGGAGTGTGAAAGAGCCGTGCCGAAAATCCCGCGGCCTCCAGATGATGCTGCACAAGCCGCGCAATGTCGGTATCGTCTTCTAGTACAAAAATGGTCTGGCTCAACCGGTCTGCCCTCGCCCGGCGGCCGTTGAACATCGGATGCGGAGGCCGCACGGAACCATCTACAGACTACTGCAACAGGGCAAAGGGATTGCAAACGTTGTGTTAATTTGACCAGCCGGAAAACTGAAAACGGAGCGATCGTCGCGCCACCGAACCGGTCTGGAGCACTCTTTTGCTTGACTTTGCACACCCGCTTCTGCAACACTCTCGCCGCGTGTCTTTCACTTTCGATGCAGCCTTGCTCTTTCCCCCGAAGTGGCTGAAGCGCATAGGGTCTCACCTCTCCCGTCAACTTCCCCAGGGGTCTGGGCCACGCGCCAGGCTCTCATGCGGCAATCACGGAACCTTACCGGAAAAACAGGAGGAATCATGAAGAAGTATTTCGCGGAAATTGTTGGCACCTTCATTCTGGTGCTCTTCGGTTGCGGAACGGCTGTCGTAGCCGGCGACAAGGTGGGCATTCTCGGCATCGCGTTTGCCTTCGGGCTGGCTCTCATCGGCGCCGCCTACGGCATCGGGCCGATCTCCGGTTGCCATATCAACCCGGCGGTAAGTCTCGGTGTTTGCGTGGCCGGACGCATGACCATCAAAGAGATGCTCGGATACTGGGCCAGCCAGTGCATCGGCGCCATTCTGGCAGCGGCGGTGCTGGCAGCCATCATCGGCGGCGTAGGTGGCGGCTACGACGTTGCCGCGAGAGGACTCGGGCAGGACGGATGGGGTCCCGGCTATCAGGGCGAGTACAGTATTCTCTCGGCCGTAATCTTCGAGTTCGTTGCCACGCTGATCTTTGTGATCGTCGTTTTAGGCTCGACGCAGAAGAAAGCGCCTGCCGGCTTTGCCGGCCTGGCGATCGGCATTACGCTGGTGGTGATTCACATCTTCGGAATCCACATCACGGGCGTCAGCGTAAACCCGGCCCGCAGCCTTGGACCGGCGCTGCTGGTGGGCGGCAGGGCACTGGCGCAGCTCTGGCTCTTTCTTCTTGTGCCGAGCCTGGGTGGTGCCGTGGCCGGTTTGTTGTTCCGCACTAGAGCGCTCGAAGCTGAATAGAGCACACATCAAAAAACCGCCTCGTGTCAGGGCATGGCTTCAGAGCCTGCCCTGAGCTCGCCGTTGGGCGCCGAAAAGGGCCGTAAAACGAATGCGCTTCAGCCCTTGCGGGATTGCATCCAAAACTGCGAATCCAACTTGGATGCGCACTGTAGTTCGAGCCATGATTTAGGCTGAAGACGCGGGCCCGGCCTTCACACTTCGGCGCGCCCCGATGGAGGCTCGTGTGACCTGGATGATGCTGCTGGTTGGGCTGGTGGTTGGAATGGTCTCCGGCGTGGTGGGAATCGGCGGCGGCATCCTGTTTGTTCCCGCCCTGATCTGGCTTGCGGGAATGGATCAGCACAAGGCGCAAGGAACCTCGCTGGGCGCATTGCTGTTGCCCGTCGGCATCTTCGCCTTCCTCGAGTACTACCGCAAAGGCAACGCTGACCTGCGCATCGCACTGCTGTTGGCCGCCGGTTTTCTGGTCGGCGGTTACTTCGGCGCGGTTGGCGCGCAGCACGTCTCAGAGCTTTGGCTGCGGCGCATCTTCGCGCTGACCCTGATCGCCGTCGGCGGGAGGATGTGGTTCAGCCGGTGACGTGGCGATCATTCGAGCCAGCTTTGTGGAACTGCTGACGGAGAAAGACGAGCCTTGGCGCTATCCAATGATTTCAGTCTTCGCGGACTCTATGCGGCGCTCGACGCACAGCGGCAGGCGCGCGGACTGTCATGGTCCCAGGTGACGAAAGAGATGCACGGGCGTTCCGGGCGCAATTCCGCTCGCGGGCTCAGCGCTTCGACGATCAGTGGAGCACGCATCAGAAAAGCGCTCGAAGGTGACGGCGTTTTGCAGATGCTTCATTGGCTTGATCGAACTCCGGAGAGCTTTGTGCCCGGCCATCAGAGTTCCGAAGAGTTCGATGAGCGATTGCCGGAGATTCCCCAGGGGAAGGTCCTGCGCTTCGACACGAAGATGCTTCACGCCGCGCTCGACGCCCGCCGCATCGATCAGGAACTGACATGGGCGCAGGTTGCGAAGGAGTCAGGCGTTGGCGTCTCCACGCTGACCTATCTCTCGAAGGGAGGGCGAACGGCCTTCCCGCAAGTGATGAGGATGACCGGATGGTTGGGCCGACCCGCCGCTCACTTCACGCGAGCATCTGACTGGTGACGATGGCCTGAAGATGCCACGTTCCTCGAACAACAAACGCTCACACATCGCGACGAGGGGTTGCGATAAAGCGCAGCCGCACATAATCGGCGGTCCATCTTCCCTCTTCGTCGCGCAAAGCAGGCGCAAGCAGCGCGGCGGTCTCCTCGACCACGGTGTCACGGATCGCCTCCGGCAGTTCGCAGAGTGCCCCGCGCCGAAAGGTGCGCAGCCAACCGGCCATGCCGCTTTCCGGCAATGGAGTAGGGCGCGGAATCAGCGAGATTCTCTCCACATTGAAGCCATGGTGCTCAAGCCGGCGCGTATAGGCCTCCGGAGTGGGATAACAGTTCTCGTCCCCCTCGCGGTCGGAGAAACCATGGCGCGCCAGCACGGCCGTGAATGCAACGCGAATGGCCGCGACATTGCCGTGACCACCCATCTCGGCCACAAAACGTCCACTGGACTTTAGAACCCTATGCACCTGGGCCATCATCTCGTCCTGGTCGCGAACCCAGTGCAGGGCCGCATTGGAGAAGACCGCATCGAAGGAACAATCCGCAAAGGGCAGCGACTCCGCTCTGCCTTCATGAACATCGATCCCCCGCGAGCGCGCCGCGGCAAGCATCTCCTTCGAGAGGTCCACGCCCACGACGCGAGCGCCGGTCGCCGCGATGCGTTGCGTCAACTGGCCGTTTCCGCAGCCCAGATCGAGGATGGACTCAGCAGCCTTTGCATCCAGCCATTCCACGACGCCGCCGGCCAACCCATGCACGAATCCGGCGTTCTTCCCATACTCCTGAGCATTCCACGTCTGCGTCATTCAGCCTCTCCACTCTCAGTGTTGCCGAAAAGTTGGCCATAACGCAAAGTTATTTTGCTTTACTCGATTATAAGTAATATTTATAAACCAAAATCCGGGGACTGAAGTGAGCAGAGCAGTTCAGATCGATTGCACTGGAACCAGCGTCAGATCGTCCACCAGCCCCACTTCCTTTTGCACAAAAGGCTCGCCGTAACGCACGCCGGCCAAAAGCCCGTAATGGCGAGCCTCGGCAAAGGTGCGCTCGCGAATCTCCTCCTCGGGCACAAAGAGCCCGCCGCCCGCAGACTGGTTTGCATACTGCGAGCGGTAAGCCATCAGCGCCGCGTGCCGCTGCTCGATGAAAGGCGTGATGTCCACGATGAAACTGGGCCGTACATCCGCATAGAGGCTGGCGTAGACGATCTTGAAGGGACGATGCGGAGGCGCTCCAGTTTCGACCTTACTCAGCCCGGAGAGAAAGCAGGCCTCATAGCCCAGAGCCGCCACCGCGGCATGGTCCGGGTGCCGCGCCTGCCAATAAGGCAGAATCACCACGCGAGGCCGCACCAGCCGCAGAATCCGCACAATCTTCAAGCGGTTTTCCAGCGTTTTTTCGATCGCGCCATCGGGCAGATCAAGCGCTTGACGCCAGCCCACGCCTAGCAGGCGGGCGGCTTCATCGGCCTCGCGGGCGCGATCCGCAGCGCTGCCGCGCGTACCGGCCTCGCCTTGAGTCAGGTCCAGAATGGCGGTCCGCAGGCCGCGCGCCGCCATGCGCAGCAGGGCTCCGCCGCAGGTCTGTTCCACATCGTCGCGATGGGCTGCAATCGCCAGTACATCGGCCACTTGAGAGTTCGGCGCGGAATCGGGGATCATTTTCAATTACTCCCGATCAACGGATTGAAATGAGGATTGCCCCTGTGCCAGGCCTCAAAGCCTATACCGGGCCGCACCCGCTGAGAACTGATCACTGACCACTGCACTCAGTACACGGTATTGTCGCCGTCGGAGAGGGCATCCATGTAGGCCACGTCGTAGGCCGTGCCGGTCACGGTCACATACTGGTTGTCGATCGAGGAGCCATCCACGGTCGAGTAGATGTATACCTGTCCGCCCTCCGCTGTGTAAACCTTGTGCAGGCCGGTCACCGCGGCAATGCCGGTGGCGTCGCCGTTATATGGCAGCAGGGTCACGGCGTTGGACAGGCTGGTCTGCTTGGCCAGATCCGTCGCGATCGTCGCTGTGTTGACCATGGTGAGGCAGCCGTAAGACAAGTTGTTGTTGGCGCGCTCGCCGTTGGTGCATCGGGTCATCCCGATCCAAAGCGTATCGTCGTCGGCCAGAATCATCCGGCTGACGGCTTCAGGAGCGCCATCGCTGATCGACACCTGGCCCGATTCCGTCATGGCGGTTGCCGAGCCCGTGGGAAGGTTCACGATCGTCAACTGGCCACCCCAGAAACCGTCAGGCATCGATTGCTGACCCACGACGTAGAGCGTGGAGCTATCGACCAGCGCATTGCTCGCACCGCCTGGAATGGCGAGCGTGGAGCTGGCCAGAGCGGTGTTGGACGGCAGTGTCCCCGACTGCTTGCCGAGAAGAAAGATCAAAGGCGCCACGGGGAGCGGCGAGACAGAAGCAGTATTTCCGCCGCACTCCGGCCCGCAATTGAGCACATACGCAGTTCCGCCGTCAGCGGACCAGACGGCCTTGATCGGACGGTCGAAGGTCAACGGAACGGGGATTTGTGATGTGCTGGCAGGATCCAAAGCCTGGAAGAGGCACCACCCAGGCGCGATCTGAGGCTCGCAATCCACCGCGCCCAAAGGCCAGTTGTTGGGGCCTCCAGAGTAGGAGATCGACTGCGCCCCTGTTAGTTGCTGCGGATAGTAAACGTAATTCGAGTTCTGCACAAAGACGAGCGCAGCGGAACCGCCGGGATTCACACTGACGCGGTAGACGCCGGGCAGGCTGAGGGGAAAGCTGGAGCCGTTGCTCCGATTCACCACCGTCAATACATGCGAGGCTTGATTGGCGGCGAATACGAAGTTCTGGTTCCGCGTCATGAACACACTGGACGACGAGCCATTCAGACCCGTCACGCTGCCGGTGGTCTTCTCTGCGCCATAGCTGATCAAGCTCACGCTGCCGCCGCCGCCGGAACTGTAGACCGCACCGAAGAGTTCGACTGGCATGTTCTGGATCGTCATGGGCAGCGCGCCGGAAAATCCGGAGACGACAAAAGCCGCGCCTGTATTGGAGCTATTGTATTTGAACCGAATATCGTAAAAAGCATCGACGATCGCAAGCGCGCCAGGATTGGATGGGCCGGGATTCTGGATCGCGATCAGAACGCGATTGGCCAACCCGCTAGGCGGCAGGGTGCGCCCCGCAAAATATGTAGTGGTTCCACAACCTGCCAGCGCGGCTGCAACCACCAGGGCCGCAACAGCGCTCATGCAAAGACTTCTCTTCTTCAAAATCCCTTACCTCGACGGAAAACGCGGAGCTTCCGGAACCGGTGCAGCCCAACTGTTTGACTACCGAAGTATAACAAAGCAACCCAGCCTGCTGGCGCACCCGGCCCGCATGCTCTAGCATGACAAGAGAATGTCACAGTTTGCCGACATCTTCGCCAGCCGCCCCGTGCTCGCCGACGGCGCCATGGGCACCGTCCTCTACGCCCGCGGCATCTTCATCAATCGTTGCTACGACGAGCTGAACCTCTCCGACCCCGGACTGATCCTGGCCATTCATGAAGAGTACTTGCAAGCCGGAGCTGAGATTCTCGAAACCAACACCTTCGGCGCAAACCGCTTCCGGCTCGCCCGCCATGGGTTGGCATCGAAAATGGCCGAGATCAACGCCGAGGGCGTTCGCATTGCCCGCAAGGCTGTCGAACACCTCAAGGATAAGCAGGCCGGCGAGGCCTGGGTCTCCGGCTCCGTGGGCCCCCTTGGCGTCCGCCTCGAGCCGTTGGGCAAAACCGGTCTCGACGAGGCTCGTGCCGCCTTTGCCGAGCAGATTCACGCCCTGGTCGACGCTGGTGTCGATATGATCAGCATCGAAACCATGCCGGCGCTGAACGAGGCCCGCGAAGCGCTTCTGGCAGCCCACGAGGTTGCCCCCGGCGTGCCCGTGTTGGTCATGGTGACCGTGGACGAAGACGGCAACTGCCTCGACGGCGCCTCGCCCCAGCAGGCCGCCGCGCTGCTGACCGAGTGGGGCGCAGGAGCCATCGGCGTGAATTGTTCCACCGGGCCCACCACCGTGCTCACCGCCATCGAAGCCATGCGCCCCGCAACTTCTCTGCCCTTGGCTGCCATGCCCAACGCAGGCCTGCCTCGCGCCGTCGAAGGGCGCAACATCTATCTCTGCTCGCCCGAGTACATGGCCAGCTTTGCCCGCAAGGCCATCCAGGCCGGGGTGCAGATCGTTGGCGGCTGCTGCGGCACCACGCCCAATCACACCCGCGCCATGCGCTCAGCCATGCGCGCCATCGACTCGCAAACCAAAGTCCATGTCGCCGGAGAGGCTCCGGCAATGACGACCGAGACCCCGCCTGCGACCTTGGCGGAAAGATCGCGCATCGGTGCGCTGGTCGCCGAGGGCCGCTTCATCACCCTGGTCGAAATCGTTCCTCCCAAGGGGATCAACTGCAACGCCGAAATCGAGGGCGCGCAGTTGCTCTCGCAGATTGGCGTCCACGCTATCAACGTGCCCGATTCGCCGCGCGCCTCGGCACGCATGAGCGCCCAAAGCCTGTGTATCCAGATTCAGCAGCACACCGGCATCGAAACCATCCTCCATTACACCTGCCGCGACCGCAATGTCCTGAGCATTCAGTCGGATCTGCTCGGGGCCTCCTCGATCGGCCTGCACAACATCCTCTGCCTCACCGGCGACCCGCCCAAGTTGGGCAACTATCCCGACGCCACCTCGGTCTACGACGTGGACTCGATCGGCCTGGTCAACATCGTCCGCCGTCTGAATTATGGCCTCGACATAGGCGCAAACGCCATCGGCGCCAGCACCAACTTCACCATAGGCGTCGCGGCCAACCCCGGCGCGCCCGACATCGAGCAGGAGATGCGCCGCTTCTTTTATAAAGTGGAAGCCGGTGCCGAGTACGTCATCACCCAGCCCGTCTTCGACCTGCGACTCTTGGAAAACTTCCTCGATCGCATCGAGAAAAACCGCATCCCGGTCATCGCCGGCATCTGGCCTCTGACCAGCCTGCGTAATGCCGAGTTCATGAAGAACGACCTGCGCGTCTCCATGCCTGAAGAGATCATGCTCCGCATGGCCCAGGCCGACACACCCGACGCCGCCCGCCGCGAAGGCATTCTCATTGCCAGGGAGATGGTCGACGCGGTTCGCCCCTTCGTCCAGGGCGTCCAGGTCAGCGCTCCCTTCGGCCGCTACACCGTCGCTGTCGAGGTCATCGCCGACATCCTGCCCAAACCTCTATCGGAGTAACCCCTCATGCCCTCCTTTGAAGAGTCGCTCAAGAAGCTCGAAACCATCGTCGATCAACTGGAAAAGGGCGACCTCGCTCTCGAAGACTCGCTCAAGCTCTTCGAAGAGGGTGTAGGCCTCTCGTCCGCCTGCAAGGCAGAGTTGGAAGCAGCGGAGGGCAAGGTGCAGATGCTGGTCAAGCAGCGCGATGGCACTCTGAAACCCGAGCCGTTCCTCACCGAGAAGCCATTCTAGAGCCTGTTATGAACTTTCGCGTGGGCGGCGTTCCACCCCAGCGTGCAGAGTTCGCACGCCGGGGGCCCCGGGTCGCGGACGAAAATCGCGCCAGACGAGGCCCCCACGGACAGGTCGTCGTCCGTGGGGTGGAGGCGAGGCGGAATCCGAAGGCTGTGGCGAGACCACCGTCGAGGATGACAACGAGGTATGGCGCGATTTGCGCCGCAACCCGGAGGGCTGGGGCCTATTTCCCTCATTTCGTCGTCGCTCGTCGCTCGAAGATACTCCATATTCGTCGCTCCTCACTCCTTGAACTGAGAAAAATTGGCTCCCAGCGCCGCCCGCGGGAAAGTTCATGACAGGCTCTAAGTCCGACTCATGGTAATCTGGCCAAACGGTAGTGCCTATGAAGAGGATCTTCCCCTCGCTCTTCCTCATACTCATGCTGGCCGTCCCCAAGCTATGGGCGCAGGCCGGACCTCCATTTCAAACCGACGACCCAACCCCGGTAGACCTGGGGCACTACGAGTTCTACGTCTTCGGCACGGTGGACGGCACTCCGGCAGAGATTGACCCGACGGGACCGGCATTCGAGTTCAACTGGGGAGCCGTTCCCAACATTCAGCTCCACGCAATTCTTCCCTTCGGAGCCGCGCTTCCATCCAACAATCCTGTCTACGCCCCGGGAGGTACCGGTTCCAGCGCATTCGGGCTGACAGATATGGAATTGGGCGTGAAATACGGCTTCATCAAACAGACTGGGCGCCGTCCGCAAATCGGATCGTTCACCATGTTCGAGATGCCGACGGGCAATTCAAACAAAGGTCTCGGCGTGGGCCACGTCTGGTACAAGCTGCCCATTTGGGTTGAAAAGGAATTCGGCCCCTGGAGCCTCTGCGGAGGCATGGGCTATGCGGTCGTCCCGCAAGCCGGCTATGACAACTATCTCTACGGCGGCTATCTAGCAAAGCGAGAGATCAACAAGAAGCTGGAGATGTCAGCTGAGATCTTTTCGCATGCGCGGGAGGGATTTGCAGCCGCGCAGACACAGTCTTCGACGATGATCGACGCGGGCGGATACTACCACTTCAAGTCCCAGGGCTTGCAATTGCTATTCGCGTACGGTCATTCGATTGCAGGACAGACTGAGAACTACGGCTACCTCGGTCTCTATAAGACCTGGGGAAATGACCGGGACGGAAAGGACCGGGACTCCGGCGGAAAGAGCGCGGCGGATGCAACGCTCAAGCCGCCACTCCCCGTACAATAAGAGCATGTTTCGCGATCTGGCCCCTCTCTACGGGTACATGCGCCGCTACCGCTGGGGATACCTGTGGGGCACACTCTCCTGCGTCTGCACCAACGGCATCTGGGTGCTCTTTCCCCTGGTCATCCAGAGAGCTATCGACGAGATGGGACACGGAGCAAGCCGCCAGCGAATCCTGCTCTTCGCAGGACTGCTGGTGGTGATTGCGACGATCAAAGGCGTCTTCCTTTACGCTCAACGCTGGATTCTCATCGGCATTTCCAGAGAGATAGAATTCGACCTGCGCAACGACCTCTTCCGCAATCTGGAACAGCAGGATTCGGGCTTTTATCAGCGCTACCGCACGGGCGACATTATGGCCCGGCTGACCAACGACCTGAATGCCGTGCGCATGCTGCTCGGCCCCGCCCTGATGTACAGCGCCAATACGATCTTCTTCACTGTCGGCGCATTGTTCTTCCTGCTGCGCATCAGCCCGTGGCTCACGCTGGTGGCCTGGGCGCCCATGCCGCTCGCGAGCATACTGGTGCAGTACTTCGGCAGCAGGATTCACGACCGATTCGAGCGCATCCAGGCCAGCTTCTCAGAGATCAGTTCGCAGGCCCAGGAGAACTACTCCGGCGCACGGCTGGTTCGCGCCTTTGCCCGCGAAGAGTCGCAGATCGGTCTCTTCGAGCGGCTCAACCGCCAATACATCGCCCGCTCGCTCAAGCTGGTTCAGCTCATGGGCATGCTATGGCCCACGCTCGAATTCATCCTGGGTGTTTCAATGATCATCACCCTGCTGGCCGGTGGCCACCTGGTGATCGCTCATCGCATCAGCGTAGGCCAGTTTGTGGCTTTCAACACCTACATGGTGATGCTTATCTGGCCGATTATCGCGGTCGGCTGGGTCGTAAACCTCTTCGAGCGAGGCACCGCCTCAGTGAAACGCATCGACGAACTGCTTCGGGCCAAGCCGGCCATCGACGACAGCGCCGCCGACCCGGCAATTCAAGCCGACACTGTGCTACGCGGCGAGATCGAGTTTCGCGATTTGGATTTCAGCTACAACGGAACCGAAGTCTTGCGCGGCATCTCGCTCCACGTTCCCGCCGGTTCAAGCCTGGCCATTGTCGGGCCGACCGGCTCGGGCAAAACCACGCTGGTCAACCTGATCTCAAGATTGTATGAAGCGCCGGCAGGCTCGCTGTTGATCGATGGCCGGCCTCTGCGCGACTATCCCCTTCGTGCTCTCCGGCACAACATCGGCATGGTTCCCCAGGAGACCTTTCTATTCAGCACCACGATCCGCGAGAACCTCACCTTTGGCGCGCCTCACGCCAGCCCGGAGGAGATGCTTGAGGCTGCTGAGGCTGCCCACATCCGCAAAGAGTTCGAGGAGTTCCCTCAAGGCTTTGAGACGATGGTCGGCGAACGCGGCGTCACGCTCTCCGGCGGGCAAAAGCAACGTTCTGCCATCGCCAGAGCCCTGCTGCGCCGGCCGGCCATCCTCATTCTCGACGACGCGCTGGCCAGTGTGGACACCTACACGGAAGAGCGAATTCTGGGCGGCCTTCGCAGCTACACGGCAGCCTCGACCACCATCCTGATCTCTCATCGCGTCTCAACCGTGCGCAATGCCGACCAAATTGCCGTGCTTGCCCACGGCAAGATCGTGGAGCTGGGCCGGCACGACGAGTTGCTGGACCTCGACGGCTATTACGCCGGCCTCTACCGGAAGCAGCAGTTGGAAGAGGAGCTCACCGTAGCCGGATGAAGAAAGCAGAGAGCAGGGAATAGGGAATGGTGAATGGCAGATACGCCTCCGAGGCCGTTCCCCAAGAGCATCTTCGCCCTAAAGATGAAAAACGAAAATGCCCGATCATGCAGGAGTCTTTCTATTCCCAGTTCCCAGTTCCCTGCTCTTACTGAGTCTCGCATAATAGAGTGACACGATGGGTCAAAAAAAGAGTCCCGCATGGCGTAGGAAAGAAAACGGCAGCTTGGAATGACGCACTCGATCCATGCCGCTGCACACGCCATCTT
>JBEKOA010000096.1:0-16848 GCA_049522255.1 Occallatibacter sp. | reverse complement strand
ACAGGGACTAAAAGACTTTTCGCACTCAGGCAACTGCTGCCTTGAGCGTCTCACTCTTCAATGCGATGCAATCCAATAGATCGTTCCATGATTTTCCAAACGATGCGATGCCTTCTCCGAGCAACCGGGCAGCGACCGCGTCCGTGTCGATACCCGCCTTTGCGAACTCTGCCAATATCTCGCTTGGGTTTGAAGGTAAGGCTTCACCGAACTCTTGACGGGCGGCGAGGGCCTTCAGCGTGGCCTCGGGCATGGTGTTGATGGTGGCTGGCAAAGCAAGGGCTTCGACATACAAGATGTCGGATGCGTTGGGATCCTTCGTCCCTGTGCTGGCCCAGAGAAGGCGCTGGGGGCGCGCTCCTTCGTTCAAGATGCGCTGCCACCGTTGTGAATCAAGCAGGGTGCGGCACCTTACATAGGCATCTCTGGCTATCGCGATCCCAAGCTGGTTGCGCAGAGGCTCCGGCACCTTTTCCGCCACTGCCACGTCCCAACGGCTGACAAAGAGCGAAGCCACAGAGCCAATGTCGGGATTCAGTCCGGCGGCGATGCGCCGTTCGATCCCACGCAAGTAGGCTTCAGCTGCCGCCACATATTGGCAGCCCGAGAACAGCAGAGTTACATTGACGGGCACACCTCGGAAGATCGCTTCCTCAATGGCGGGAAGACCCTCGCTGGTACCGGGAATCTTGATGAAGAGATTAGGCCGTTCCGCACGGTTGTGGAGAGCCCTGGCCGCGGCAAGCGTGCCAGCCGTGTTGTGCGCCAGCAGGGGTGAAACTTCCAGGGATACCCAGCCATCCACGCCGTCGCTCCGGTCGTAGACAGGCAGGAAGAGATCGGCGGCCTGCCTCAGGTCCTCGAGCGCTAACTCGAAGAACAGCTCCTCGCCAGACCTGCCTTCATCCAGTTTCCGCCGGATGACATCATCGTAGTCGTTGCTGTTCTTGATCGCGTGATCGAAGATGGTAGGATTTGACGTCAGTCCCGTAACTGAAAGCTCACGAATATAGCTCAGCAGTGTACCGCTTGCGAGCAGACGATGTGTGATGTTATCGAGCCAAAGGCTCTGGCCAATTCCCTGCAGTCTCTGCGTAGTTGCGTTCATGTCGCCTCTCCTCAATCGTTTTTCAAATCTCCAATGGGATGCATCTCCAATGCCCGCACTTTATCCACTCTGCGCTGGTGTCGTGGTGCTCGGCTGAAGCGTGCCTTCAGAAACGTCTCAATCAACTCCCAGGCCAGTGCCGGTCCGATCACCTGTCCGCCGAGCGAAAAGACATTCATGTCGTCGTCCTCAACGCCCTGGTGAGCAGAGAACACGTCGTGAATGAGCCCGGCGCGCACGCCGGCAACTTTGTTGGCGCAGATGGATGCGCCCACGCCGCTCCCGCAGAGTGCCACTCCGCGATCGACCGTGCCAGCGGCTACGGCTCTGGCCAGTGGAATAACGTAATCCGGATAATCGTCTCCGGGGTTAGGTTGAGTCGCACCGAAGTCAACGACCTCATGGGCAGCACCACGCAGCCGAACCGCGATCTGCTCTTTCAGAGCGAATCCTCCGTGGTCCGACGCAATCCCTACACGCACGATGCTTTCTCCTTGAGTTGGTCGAGCACATGATGAGCCTGTCTGCAGACGTTCTCCACTGTGAAGCCGTAGTGTTCCATCACGACTGCCCCGGGAGCCGATGAGCCGAAGGTATCAATCCCAATCACGGCGATCTTAGGGCCCACAAAAGACTTCCATCCCACAGGAGAACCAGCCTCAATCACCAAGAGCGGAACATAGGCCGGCAAGATCAATTCCCGGTAATCGTCCGATTGTGACGCGAAGAGGTTCGTGCTCGGCATGCTCACCACTCTTGCATGCACGCCCCCAGTCGCGAGCCGGTCGCGAGCCTCCAACGCCAGATGCACTTCCGATCCTGAAGCGATAAGGATGATGTCCGGACGTCCGGTTGTCGGAGAATCGGCGAGGATATAACCGCCCAGCGGAACTCCAGCAGGAATCCCGGGGAAGGAACCCAAGTCGAAGACAGGGAGCCCCTGACGTGTCAGGACCAGAGCAACGGGTCCCTGGTTCCTTCCAACTGCCACACGCCATGCGGCCACGGTCTCGTTGGCGTCTGCCGGCCGGAGGACAACCATACCAGGGATTGATCGCAAGCCGACCAGTTGCTCCACAGGCTGATGGGTCGGGCCGTCCTCGCCCATGCCGATGCTGTCGTGAGTGAAGATATAAATCACCGGCAGTGCGTTCATGGCCGCAAGGCGCATGGGCGGGCGCATGTAGTCGCTGAAGACGAAGAATGTGCCACCGTAGGGAATAAGGCCGCGATGCAGAGCCATACCGTTCAAGATGGCGCCCATCGCATTCTCGCGAATGCCGAAGTGCATATTGCGCCCGGCCCAATCTTCCGGCTCGAAGCTGCCAGCTCCATCAATATTTGTGTGCGTGCTCGGTCCAAGATCGGCGGAGCCACCCATCATCTCTGGCAGACGCGTGCCGAGAAGCTCAATGACCTTTCCTGAAGCGACACGGGTTGCCATTGGCCCGTCGGCTGCGGAGAATTCTGGAAGGGCTACGCCCCAATCTTCGGGCAAACGCCTGTCGATTACTCGTTGAAACTCGGCTGCCAAGTCGGAGAATTGGTTCCTATACGCCTTGTACCGGGACTCCCATTCTGCCTGCGCGGCATGCCCTCGCGTCGTTGCCTGCCGAAAATGTTTCAACGCATCTTCTGGTATGTAAAAGGAAGGTTCAACCGGCCAGCCCAGGCCTTCCTTGGTGAGGCGAACCTCTTCCACTCCGAGCGCCTCGCCGTGAGCGGCCGCAGTATCTTGATTGTGCGGACTGCCAAAGCCCAGATGAGTGCGCACTGCAATCATCGATGGCCGTTCAGTCTCCTCACGGGCATTCTTAAGCGCAAGTTCAACCGCTTCGACGTCATTGCTCTGTTCCACCCTTTGCACATGCCAGCCGAAGGCGGCGAATCGCGCCAAGCGATTTTCGGTGAATGTCAGCTCCGTGCTCCCTTCAATTGTGATGTGGTTGTCGGCATAGAGAACAATGAGCTTGCCCAAATGCTGATGACCAGCAATCGATCCGGCTTCGGAAGAGATTCCTTCCTCCAGGTCGCCGTCGCTGACCAGAACGTACGTAAAATGGTCCACTATCTGGTGCTGCGGGCGGTTGAACCGTGCCGCGAGCGCAACCTCGGCAATCGCCATGCCGACGCCATTTGCCAGACCTTGTCCCAACGGTCCCGTCGTGGCTTCGACTCCCGGAGTCTTGCCGTATTCAGGATGCCCCGGAGTGCGGCTTCCCCATTGGCGAAATCTCTTCAATTCTTCAAGCGGCAAATCGAAACCTGTAACGTGAAGCAACGCATAGAGCAGCGCGCATCCATGCCCGGCCGACAGAACAAAGCGGTCTCGGTCCGGCCAGGCGGGATCGCTCGGATTGAACTTGAGTGATCGATCCCAGAGCGTGTACGCCATGGCAGCCGACCCCATCGGTAGACCAGGATGGCCGGAGTTGGCCTTTTGCACCATGTCGACGGCCAGGAAACGCAGCGTGTTGATGCACAGCTCATCCAGTGCAGGCGGAGCGACAACTGTTGTGAGTGTTAAAGAGGGAGTCATGGCGTACGGTTTGCCTTTCACAATTCAATTTGGAGACTCAGTGCGAAGTTGCGACGCACGTAGTTGTATTAAGGGGCAAGCAAGCCTACATCTTGAGACCTGACGCCTTGCGTTCCGGGTGCTTGCATTGGCAAGTTCCTTTTGGCGCCTTAGCATCTGCATATGTATCGCTGCAGTGTGTTCTTCCGCTCGGAGCCGAACAGTTGCAAGCCTTGCATTCACATTTCCTAGCCGTTGTCATCAAACCTCCTCTTAACTCAATAGGCCCTCGCTCTTTTTAGGGCTCTGTCTAGACCCACGGTTTTGAATCGTGCAGGGCTCCGGTCGGGAGCTTCTTCGTAGACACTCTCAGCATCCCATGTGCAGATCCGCCAAACTGATCTCTTTTGGCCTAATCCGACGTATGCCCGACTCTGAAGAGAAGAACCCGATTCGCTTGACTCACGAACCTTTTTTCGGAAAATGCTTCGCATTCTCATGCCAAGATGCACTTCGGTGCTTGTCGAACCGGAGTTGGAGTATCCATCAGCAGTCGATTGGCTAATACCTGTTCACAATTGACCGGATTCTTCGTCGCGTTGTCACGGATAGTACTTATGGCGGGCTCGGGAGCATACTCTGCGCCTCAGGCATCCACTTTCTTTGAGCGATTAGCCTCACAATTATCGAATCTGTCGTTAAGGAAACCAGTTGGTGCGAATCACATTCCAGTCAACAGCAGGCAGCAATGAACTCTAACACCCTCCGAGACACAGCGCAGGCACTTGTTGCAGACAGCAAGGGCCTGCTTGCCATGGATGAGAGCACCGGTACATGCAACAAGCGATTCGCAGAGCTCGGGATTCCGCAGACCATTGCGGCGCGACGCGATTATCGTGAGTTGATCACCACCACTCCTGGGCTCGATGAATGCATCAGTGGTGCCATTCTCTGTGACGAAACAATCCGTCAAGAGAAGAGCGACGGAACTCCTCTCATCAAAGTCCTTATCGAGGCGGGAATCATTCCTGGAATCAAAGTCGACACAGGCGCAAAGGAGTTGGCTGGGCATCCTGGAGAAACAGTCACCGAGGGCCTCGATGGATTGCGCGAACGGCTGGCCGAATACTCTCAGATGGGCGCTCGCTTTGCGAAATGGCGCGCGGTGATCGCGATTGGCCGTGGAATTCCCAGCTGGGGTTGCATGGATGCTAATGCACATGCGTTGGCACGCTATGCCGCGCTTTGCCAGGAGGCCGATCTCGTTCCAATCGTCGAGCCGGAAGTTCTGATGGTCGGCGAGCACACTCTGGAGCATTGCTCGAAGGTCACCGAAGAAATGCTGAGAATTGTCTTCAGCGCATTGTCTGTGCAGAGGGTATTGCTGGAGGGAATGATTCTAAAGCCGAACATGGTGCTTCCAGGGTCGGCTTGCAGCAAGCACGAGGAGATAGACGAAGTTGCGGACGCAACAGTCGTCTGCCTTCTGCGCTCAGTTCCGGCGGCCATTCCTGCTATTGCATTCCTTTCGGGCGGGCAAGGCGCGGCATTGGCATCTGCCCATCTGAATGCGATGAATGCGAGATTCAAGTCGCGCTTACCCTGGGCGCTGGCATTTTCATTCGCCCGCGCTATCCAGCAGCCGGCCCTGGAGCTTTGGAAGGGCCAGGAGGCCAATGTATCGGCAGCGCAGCAGGCTTTGATTCATCGCGCACACTGCAACCAGGCTGCGCGGCGTGGTGAATACTCCCAGAAGTTGGAGACGAAATGACCGGAAACAAACACAATCCCGAAGGAAATAGTAGCGACAGCGGTGAGCCTGATCCAGGACCTTATTGGAGAAGGATGCATCGTGATTGGCGATTCTGGATAGGAGCGATTTTCATGGCGGCGGCGCTCGCGGTTTACATCTTCAGTGAAAATCTGGCGTGGGTACCGCACGGCCACCAGTTTCCCTAAGTTGCAGATCCGCCACCGAGATCCCACTCACACTTGTAACCGTACCGGTCGCAGCTGGCAAGCATCTACCTCTAATCGCAAAGTGTGAGAGCCGGGTGATCAGCAATGAGCGAAGTGCCTTTGTACCCTTTGCGGTTCGATCCGATCTATCAGTATCGGCTGTGGGGTGGCAGGCGGTTGGCAAATTTGCTTTCTGCGCCGCTGCCAGAAGATGTCCCCATCGGCGAAGCATGGGTACTTAGCGACCGCAGCGATAACTCGAGCCGGGTTTCAAATGGTCCGCTGAAGGGGTGGACGATCGGTGAGTTGATGGAGGCATACCAGAGACCCCTGATGGGCAAATGGGCCTCGTGCTTCAACCGGTTCCCGTTACTGCTTAAGTTCCTCGATGCAGAAAAGATGCTTTCCGTGCAGGTGCATCCGGGCGATGCGCATCGCGATCTGATTCCAACCGGTGATACCGGAAAGACAGAAGCGTGGGTCGTCATTGATGCGCAGAAGGACAGCCTGATCTATGCAGGCCTGAAACCCGGTACAACCGAGATTGAGTTACGGGAATCGCTCGCGAATGGAACGATTGTCGATCATCTCGCGGGCATTACCCCGAAGCCTGGCGACGGCGTATTCATCCCCGCCGGCACCGTTCATTCTCTGGGCGGTGGCGTTGTTGTCTTTGAAGTTCAACAAAATAGCGATGTAACTTTTCGCCTTTACGACTGGGGCCATGTCGATCCCAAGACCGGACAGCTACGCACTCTCCAGGTCGATCAGGCTCTGGCCAGCATCGATTTTGATGGGTTTGCCGGCGGTCTTGTAGTTCCTCACGTAGAGACCACCTCGCCCGTTGAGCGAGAGAAGATCTTCGATTGCGAGCATTTCCGTCTGTATCGGTTGCTCGGACAAGCGCCGTTTCCCGTTGGCGCCGCAGATGAGCCCCACATGCTGATTTGCATCGCTGGCGCTGGCCGGATCGAGCACAATGCGCTCCCGTATAGCGTGGGCAAAGGCGACGTCTGGATATTGCCTGCCGAGGCTGGCGAATGCGTTTTTCGACCCAGTGAGGAAATAACGATGCTGGAGATTGCGATCCCCGGATAAAGCACGGACGGTTGCTTTTCGACAGGAACGGCAAAGCCACAGAGTTGGAGGCCCATGAAGAAGCTTATTGTGTTCGATCTCGATGGAACCCTGGCGCCGAGCAAGTCATCTCTGGATGAAGAGACGGCTGCATTACTGCACGATCTGTTGGGCGTCGTAAAGGTTGCTGTGATCTCTGGCGGCGCATGGCCCCAGTTCGAGAAACAACTGCTCTCTGACATCCCTCATGATGATAGCCTCGCGAATCTCTCATTGCTGCCAACCTGCGGTACGAAGTTCTTTCAATTTGAGGGTGATTGGAAACAGGTGTATTCGGAAGATCTGATGGAGGAACAGAGAGAAAAGATCATCGACTCGCTCAAAAAAGCTATGGAGGAAGCTGGTTTTCGCGCCGACAAGGTCTGGGGAGAGGTCATCGAGGATCGTGGAAGCCAGATAACATTCTCTGCATTGGGCCAGCAAGCGCCGTTGGAAGAGAAGGATAAGTGGGATGCTGATTATTCCAAGCGAAAGAAGATCACTGCCATTCTGGAAACGCTAATACCTGAATTCTCAATCCGTATGGGAGGCGCAACATCGATCGATGTCACCAAACCCGGCATCGACAAAGCGTACGGAATTGGAAAGCTGCGGGATATTCTCCAGATCTCCGTGAAGGAAATGGTCTACATCGGAGATGCACTATTTCCAGGAGGGAACGACTATCCGGCTGAACAGGCCGGAGTCGTTTCGATTTCTGTGCGGGGCCCTTCGGATACCAACCTGGTGATCAAGACAATCATTGCCTGTTTAGGCAACAAGCAAGAATGACCGGGCAAGGAGTGCGATGGGCGAGTTCAAGTTGCATCGCCTGGGAATCGTAATGGAGCCGGAACACGGCAATTCTCAGGAAGCGGAAGGCGTGTCGAACCCAGCTGCGGCTCGTGGTCCAGATGGTAAACTCTATCTCTTCCCGAGGCTTGTTGCGAAAGGCAATTATTCGCGCATCGGCATTGCACGGGTCGTGTTCAATGATGCCGGCGATCCGGTCGCTGTCGAGAGGTTAGGCGTCGCGCTGGAGCCCGAAGCAGATTATGAGCACCGGCCTGATGGCAGCGGCGGCTGTGAGGATCCACGCGTCACTTATGTCAAACCACTTCAACGCTACATCATGTCGTACACAGCTTTTTCGCCATCGGGTCCGCGCATCGCATTCGCTCAGTCGGAAGATCTGCTCCACTGGAAGCGTCTTGGGCTCGCAACCTATGCTCACTGGCGCGGGATCGAATTGGGGAACGTGGATGACAAGGATGCGAGCCTTTTTCCGGTCGCAATTCCCAATTCCACCGGACAACTGGAACTGGGGATGCTTCATCGTCCGCTCTTTCCGGGCACGCGCCCGGAAGAAACCATGCGCGGCCCGGCGAAGCGCCTGATGAATCTTGAAAAGGAAAGCATATGGATTTCGTATTGCAAGGGAATGGTCAAGGCCCAGAATACTGCTCGCTTCGGCCGGTTCACCTCTCATCATCGCTTGGCGACTCCGGTCTCTCCATGGGAGAGGCTTAAGATCGGTGCCGGGACTCCGCCCATCCTGACCAGGCATGGCTGGTTGATTATCTATCACGGCGTAAGTGAAGCAGTTAACGCTGGCGCCAGCGCGCATCCTTTGTGTTACTCGGCCGGAGTAATGGTGCTTTCAATGGAGCATCCACGCGTGATCCGCTATCGCTCGATCGATCCTGTGTTGACACCGATTCTTCCGCAAGAACGCGATGGAACTGTAGCGAATGTCGTTTTTCCCACTGGTATAGACAGGCGCGACGATCTCGGCGCCCCGGATCGCTTCGATGTCTACTACGGCATGGCCGATAACCGGATCGGCGCGGCGCGTCTCGACTTGCCAGATTGTTTGCCGCCCGAAGCAGAGGCCGATTCACTGGAACCGAAGGTATAGATCCGCGTATATTGAGGAATCCAAGCTTAGAAGGCCCCTCGGCTGAGCCGAGATGAGCCACTCCTCGTTTCGATCGACACAGTCAGGAAAGGCGTCAAAATGATTGAGCCCGGATCGAACCGAGTGGAATGAACCCCGTTTCTTGACATCGTTTCGGTTTGGGCAGCGATATGATTGGGACGAATTCGTTCCCTAGGTGAAACCTTTACCGAACGCGAATAGAATCGAGTGGCAGCATCCAATTTGACAGATGCAGTAACAGGCCGGAGAGCAGACTCTAGAAAACACCAGCCATGCAGAGTTCGGAAGAATGCGAGCGATCTTCGATAGCGCCGCACCCGGCCAGAACAATAGGCGACAGCGTAATCACCGGGCACTGCGCGTAGGCAAGCACCTTGTACACAATGCTTGAGCGGGTGGCTGCGGCAAACTGCGATGCGCCTTGGGCACCCATGACAATGAGGTTGGCGCGCTGGGATCGGCCTTGGTAGAGCAACTCTTCGGTAGGGTCTCCCAGCACTGCTCTTGTTCGCACTTCGACGCTACCCTGAAACCGGACTGGAATCAAGGAGAACATTTCGCTCTCCATCTGGCCGAGGGTGCGGCCGGCGAGAACCTCGGCGCTCTCCTGCACCGGGATGACATGCTGCAGAATCAGCCTTGCGTTGTGTCTGGCCGCCAGTTCCACCGCAAAGCTAACTACCGCTCGACTGGATTCACGCGTGCCAGCAGAGCACAGGATGGTGCGATCGGAAGAGTGGCGATAGGTGCCTTCTACCACGTAGGGACCGACGATGTTGACTGGCACGGCGGCGCTGCGAAGCACAGCCTCGGCCACCGGTCCTACCAGCAGTTTGCCGATGGGACCGGGAGAGTGAGCGCCGATCACGACGCGATCGATCTTCCGGCCAACCAGGAAGGTGAGAATCTGTTCGGCGGGCGATCCGGGCCGGACCACAATCCTGCAGTGGATGCCGAGATTCCTGGCGCGTTGGGCGAACGGTTCAAGAAGATGTTTCTCGGCGTGAGCTCGGGAGTAGTGGCCTTGGCGGGGCCCGGAGCCCGGGGACGCGGCCGCGTCCGATTTGTCATAAACATGAAAGAGGAAAAGTTCCGCGCCAAACTC
This sequence comes from Occallatibacter sp., assembly GCA_049522255.1. Lineage (GTDB taxonomy): Bacteria > Acidobacteriota > Terriglobia > Terriglobales > Acidobacteriaceae > Telmatobacter. The sequence continues at coordinate 7,103 of JBEKOA010000096.1, read as the reverse complement.
GGCGGCCTCGGCAACAGCAAAGCCGAAGGCCTTCTCATTGACGGGAATCTCGGAGGCGAAGAGGATGGTGGCGGGTTTGCTCCACCCCGGCTTGATAGCCGCAGCCATGAGGACCTCCTGAACATGGTCTTTCGTGGGTGGGTGCCAGACTCGACTCAAAAACGGAGATCGGGATGGCAGCGACAATCTCTTCCGGAGAACCTAATGCGACGGCCGCAAAGGTTCCGACGACGTGAATTCAGGGCCGGGTATCCATGGGGCGGGTCGGAGGCTTAAGCCTTCATCTCTGTCAGTTTTTGTTCTCATTTGGAACTGATCGTGGACAGTACTTGTTTGGGAGTATCAACGGCATTGGGAAGTTTAGATGATCAATATGGACCAAACCTACTGTAAATTTCTGTCCTTGTCCCAACCCGATCGGAACATCGCCGATTCACCCCGCGCCCGAGGGCCTTCGAGAGCTTCGAAAAGCTGAGTGGCAGGTCTTCATGTCTTTTCACTGAGCCAGAGCCTATTCTCGGCTGCAGTCTTCGTCCGCATGGCAAGTGGAATCTGCCCGGAGAACGCGGCTACCCCTTCCCGGCGCTAACCGCCGCCCAGGTTACGGACCAGATGGAGCGCAATAGTAATGCGCGGAGCAATAAACTTAGGCATCTGATCAAATTGATCCTTTGTCGCGATTTTGCCCCAAGAGATGTGTTGGTGTCAGGTTGTTTTGTGCGATCCCTGGCAGTTGTCTCAATGCCCGTCAGCCGGAAGTATGCCGAAAACCGGATAGGAGGAAGCGTCGCCGCCAACCATTCTGCGCGTGGCGATCACTGAACGGCTAGAACGTCCAGGTGGCTGGAGCAGTTGACTAACTCCTCTGGAGGAACCGGTCGACCGAAATAATACCCCTGCGCTTCGTCACAGCCCTGATCAGAGAGGAATTTCAAGTATTCGGCAGTCTCAACCCCTTCGGCACAGACCCGCAGGTTTAGACTCTGTCCCATGCTGATCATGACGCTCACTTTGGTCTTCTCGTAGGGGTTGCTGGCAATCTTACGAACAAATGACCGGTCGATTTTGAGGGCATCAAGGGGTAGTTTGCGTAGACTGTGCAGGCTGGAATAGCCTGTTCCATAGTTATCAACCGATATCTGTACTCCATGGTCTTTGAGGCTCCTGAGGATCGGAACGGTGCTCTCAGGATTCATCATGAGAACGCTCTCGGTCATCTCCAATTCCAGAGACTCGGGATTGAGTCCAGTTGCGTTGAGACTTGTGAGCACAACTTCAAGAAAGTCCCTGCTCTCAAGTTGCATACCCGAGATATTGACAGCCACCGTCTTCGCGGGATAACCGGCATCCGCCCAGGCTTGAGCCTGAGCGCATGCTTCATGCAAGACCCAGTCGCCGATGGACAGAATGAGACCGGAGTTTTCCGCGAAAGGAATGAACTGTGCCGGTAGAATCACTTCCCCGTTCGGACGGACCCAGCGCAGCAAGGCTTCCGCACCAATAATCGCTCCAGTATTCAGCTCTAACTTAGGCTGGTAATATAACCTGAATTCATTTCGATCCAGGGCACGGCGTAAATCCTGTTCGAGGGATTGGTTGTCCATGCCATTGATGTTGGTGTTCGACCCAAAGAACCTGTAACCCTGGCGCCCATGTTTCTTGGCATCATACATGGCTATGTCTGCATTTTTGAAAAGAGCTTCCACGTCTTTGCCGTCGCCGGGATAGACACTTATGCCAATGCTTCCTGTGACGTAAACCTGATGGTCGCCGATCGAATGAACGTCCGCCACCGCCTTCAGCAATCTTTTCGCCGTAATGGCTGCGTCTTCAGGATGATGCAATTCCTGAAGCAAAACGACGAACTCATCACCTCCCTGACGGCTTACCGTGTCCGGGGTGCGCACACAGTCCAGCAGCCGCCCCGCGATGGATTGAAGGACCTTGTCGCCGATCGAGTGTCCCAAAGAATCGTTGATCTTCTTGAAGCCATCCAAATCGAGGAACAAAACGGCTGCCTGACCCTTTTGTCGTCGCGCAAGAGAGATAGCCTGACCTACGCGGTCGCTCAAAAGCGCTCGATTCGGTAGACCGGTCAGAGAGTCGTGCTGGGCCGCATGGGTCAACTTGTCCTCCAACGCCCGCGTCGCGCTCACGTCGCGAAATACGATGACCGCTCCAGTGACCTTCTCTTGCCGGTCGCGGATCGGGGCGACCGAATCTTCGATGTAGACCTCCTGTCCGTTGCGCCCGATGAGAATACAGTTCAAAGGCAATGTTCCTGGCTGGTCACACAAGGCCGCCTTCGCCATCGGATCCAGAATGGGCTTGCGGGTGACAGCGTCGAGTATCCGGCAAACCTCAGCCATAGTCTGGCCCAAGGCATCTTTCAGCGGCCATCCGGTCATCTTTTCCGCCACGCGATTGAGGAAGGTGATGTTGCCAGAGATGTCGGTGCAAACGACAGCATCGCCAATGCATTCGAGCGTGACCTGTGCGCGCTCCTTTTCTATGAACAGAGCTTCTTCGATCGCCTTGCGATCAATCGCGTTTAGCAGGGCACGCCTCAGCTCGCGCGACTCGATCTGGCACTTGATGAGATAGTCTTGCACACCCTCTTGGATCGCTTGAACCGCGATTGGCTCGTCATCCGGACTCGACAGCAGCACAATAGCGACGCGCGGCGCAGCTGCGCGCACCTGCGTGACTTCCTTCAGTCCTTGTATATCGGCCAGTCCCAAGTCAAGCAGAACAACATCAAACGAGCGCGATGCGAGTGTCTTCTCTGCCTCGATCACGCACTCAACCTGAGTTATTTCCCATGTGTTCGAACTTGTAACATTGAGCATATCGCAGATCAGGTGAGCTTGTTCAGCGTCATTCTCGATTAGTAGTATTGCCTTGGCTGGTACTTCTCCCATCGGTCTTACCCCGTTCGTCCACCTTTACTCCCGGTGTACGAAAGCGCGAGTCCTCCTGATTTCTACCTTGCATATGTGCCTTCCTGGATTATTCCAATAGATCAACCCAACCGTCCGTCCTGTCTAGCTCATCACACAACTGGTACGGCCAAAACTGCTCATGCGTGCAGGTTTTGATTGAGTATGCTTGGGAGCTAAGATGAGTAGGTTCGGAGTACAGGAAAGAAAGCGATTCGCCGTAGAATGCAAACGATGCCGCCGGGATGTGCCTGCGGGGGTCAAGGAATTCCCCTTCCAATCTCTTATCGTCGCGTGCCCTCTTTGTGATGACCAGCAGAGGTACCTGCCTTCGCAGGTATTCCTGGGCAGGCCCGACGTTCCGCTTCCTGTTGGACAGCGTCCGGAGCCGCGACGGTGAGCAAATCAGGAACCCATACCCCGAACGACGTCATTGGCAAGCATTTCTCGCCACTCCTAATTGCAAGGATACGGAGAGGGAAAGTCTCAGGATCTCCTAGGCCGTGATGCCGATGGTGTCTCTCAAGCGGACAACGACATCCGCCTGAGCGCCTTTCTGGCCTTGGACGATATCGAACTCAACATCATCGCCTTCTTTCAGCGTTTTGTATCCGTCCAGCTGAATCGATGAGTAGTGAACGAATATATCCGGCCCGTCTTCGTGGCCAATGAATCCGTAACCTTTGGCATTGTTGAACCACTTCACTTTCCCTTTGTATTGAGCCACTGAGTTTGCCTTTCTTCATTTCAGTAAAACAGGGACGCCGTGCGACATACCATCCGCAGAGTTGACGCGTCTTCATGGGCCAACCGCCGATCTGCTTGCACCGTACACGTATTCGCTAGTCGTATTTATTAATGAATTCTGGGATCCAACGTTCCCAAAGATCGAAGCCTGTCTGGTGCCAATACTTCGCTTCGAATCTCAACTACCACGCCCGGGACAGGCTCCTACAGCGAGGATCATCCATCTCGGTCCCGGTACTCCGGCAGCGTGGGTCTTCCATCTCTTTTGGCGCGCGATAGAGCAGGCTTCTGCATCTGAGATCTTCCATCTCAACGACCATGCCGTTCAGCAGTCCGTTGCACCGGGAGTCTTCCATCTCAATTGCAGCAATCTTGCATCGAGGGTCATCCATTTCGGTCTCCATGTCCGGGCGGTTTTTGCACCCAATCGCCTTTTCACTCAATTTAGATCCAGTTGACGCTGCCTGCATGACACGGTCTGCTTAATACTGAACACTGCTTCCAGGCCGCAATTCATGTTCAATTGGTCCGGATCTTACCAAAGGCTTTGCGATTCTCTAGCGAGCTCACTAAACCGGTTAAGGCTTTTCTCTCGGGTCGAATCGGTCTGAATGCACAGGAACTCCGCTGATTAGCCCCTGATACTCTGTTAAGCGCTTGCCCAGAATAACCACGCCCTTGGACGTGATTTCATACTCGCGAATATCCTTGGCATGATTTCCGCCCCGCATCTTGATCACCACCATGATCTTGCGCAGCTGTCCGTCGATGGATACGTACCGTAGCCTGAGAATGTCATCACAAAGGAAGGAGATAGAGTAGGTGCTGAAAGGAAATTCAGTAAAAGATTCATCCACCTCAACTGTGCTTAGAATCGTCACCCCGATTCCCGTCAGTGCGAAGATCATCCGGTAGAGTGACTCGCGAAAGTCGGCGCGGAAGCCGGGCGATAGAGCCATCTCAAAGCCTGCCAGCGAATCGATCACCAGACGTTTGGCGCCGATCTTCTGAACGGCGTCGAGAATCGACTGCATGGTCTCATCGACTGAGAGGTCGAGGGGACGGAGATAGAGAATTGAGAGCTTGCCTTCTTTCTGCGGGGTCTCCAGATCCAGGCCTAGACTGGAGGCCCGCTCCGCATACGCCTCCGGGCGTTCCTCAAAAACCGCCACAATTCCCGGCTCTTCCTGGCGTATGCCTTCAGCAATGAACTGGGTCGCCAGGACAGATTTCCCGGTCCCCGAAGACCCCGCTACAAGGACGCTATCGCCTTCACGCACGCCACCATCCAGCATCTTGTCCAATTCCGGAATTCCAAACGAAAGGCGCCTATCGCCGGGCGGGTTTCTCTTTCGTGCGGTCAACCCAAACGTGCGCGAGAAGGCTTGGACCCCGGCGTCGGTGATACGGAATGTGTGCAGCCCAGGCACGGAATCCTGACCGCGCAGTTTTACAATCTGCAACTTTCGTACAATTGAGTTTCGCTCCGCCGTCTGGCGCAACCAGAACAGGCCATCGGCGACGGTAAAGATGGGGTTATCGCGCAACTCTTCTTCTGCATATTCACCGATCAGAAAAGTCGTTGCTTGCCAACTGGCCAGAAACAGGGCGAGCCGTTGGATGAAAGATTGCAGGTCCATATCACTTTGCGGCTTGCGCACCATGGTGCGAAATGAGTCCACAACCACGACAGCAGGGTTGGCCTTTTCGACCTCTTTCGTGATCTCCTCCAAAACCGCGCTCAGGTCCTTCTCCAAGACAGCCTGGCTCAGGTTGATAAAACGAATGGAACCGGGAAGCTTTGCCGGATCAAAGAATGTGTATTGCTGCTGGTATCGCAACATCTTGATGGCGGATTCGCCAAGGACGGTGAAATAGAGCGCGGGATGTTCTGGGCTTGCATTGGCAAACACGATCTGGTGAGCCAGCGTCGTTTTCCCGCTTCCAGGGGCGCCCGCAATGATGTTGAACGAGAATTCAGGGAGACCGCCGCCTACGATTTCATCGAGGCCCGGAACTCCGGTTGGTAGCTTATTGATGATCACTTTATCTTGGGTGCTCACGATTCTCTCCCGTTCTCCGAACTGCGGTCGCCAAAGGTTGCACCTGGCCACGCATTGCGCAGCAGGCTCAAAGTTAAGGCTTCGCCAAGGAAGATAAACAGCAGGCCGAGCAGGCACGCAATGAGAATCACGCCTTCGTCGCTAGCCTGATCAATGCCGGAGCCAAGTTGAGGCTCAAGCTCTGCCAATTGAGGTCTAGACTCCCCCAGCCCATGTAAAGATCCGTCCTCTGCTACCTGCGCCGCCCATAGACCGGAAGCTTCCGACTTGGCCTGCGTCAATGCGCGGAAAGCGAGCGACTGGAAACCGTCGACTCCAGCGAATGCACCAAGACTCCGCCGCAGCCCTTCATAGACGCGAAGCGGCGCAGACTCCGCAGGCTCGGAGGTCTTGCTTGCAGCGGCTTCGTACCCAATCAGACACCGCGCCAAATCTCGCATTTTTGGGGGAATCGTCATTTTCAATCCTGGATCGTGCAAGGCGGCAGGTTTTGATAACCGTTACGCGTTGTGCGAAAGAATCAGAGCGACGATCCCGTCTTTCCTCGACGGAACCAGCTATTGACATATTTCTCATCCAGATTGGACGGATGCGCCAATGGACTGAGCACCTTCGGAACTCAATTCATATAGCCATTCGTCTGTGGGTTCGGCGCTCTTTCTTGCGAGCCTCCCGCCTTGCTCCGTATAAGCGTGAAGACGTCCAAAACCGTTGCGATGTTGCGAATGCTCCCAGCGGCGCTATAAAGGCCTTGTTCCATCCCGGGATGATTATTCGCCAGGCTTTCAATGCGTTCGCTCACACCCCTCAGCTGGTCAATCTCCAGCAGAAGGTCTCCGAAAGCCGCAGCTAGCACCAGTCTTTCGACCTCTGAGTCTGTCGCGTCCGCTGAGATCATGGCCGACTCTGCCGTGTCCTCAACCTGAAAGCGTAAATCTTCTATCAAACGCAGCGTTGTTGCCTCGCCAAGAAAGGCAAGAAACAGCCCGAGCAGCTGCGCGATCAGAATGACCCCTGCCTCAGAGTCCTTATCCGCGTCCGTCTGGGACTCAGTCTCTCCAAGGCCGCGCAAGCCCCCATTTGCTGCTATCTGCACTGCGCTGAGTCCGTGAGATTCCGTCTTGGCAAGAGCCAAGGCGCGGGAAGCGAGCGCGCGAAAGCCGTCAACTCCTATAGGTGAGCCGAGTTGTCGGCGCAACTTCTCATAGACGCGTACGGTAGCTTGTTCAGTTTGTAGGCAGGTCGCATTTGCCTCGGCCTCGCTCTTAACGAGGCTGCGGGCCAAATCCCGTGTCTTTTGTCGAAAAGTCATCGGTTTTGCTCTTTCTGTGCACGCTGAGTCTCACATTGAACG
>JBEKOA010000095.1:0-16959 GCA_049522255.1 Occallatibacter sp. | reverse complement strand
GGCGCGAAGAGCGTGATGGGGTCGAGATTGCCTTGCACGGCTTGGCCGTGGCCCACGGCGCGCCAGCCTTCATCGAGAGGCTGCCGCCAGTCGAGGCCGATCACGTCGGCTCCGGTTGCAGCCATCTGGGCGAGCAGGCCCGCGGTCTCGACTCCGAAGTAGATGACCGGCACGCCCATCTGCTGCACGGCACGGACGAGGCGCTTCGATGCTTCAAAGGCGTAGTCGCGATAGTCGGCCAGACTGAGCGATCCGACCCAACTGTCGAAGATCTGGATGACGTCTGCCCCGGCCTGCACCTGAAGGCGGCAATACTCGGTAAGCACCACCACGATTTTGTCCAGGAGGCTGCGCCATGCAAGGGCGTCGCTATACATCATCTGCTTGGTGTGGATGTAATTGCGCGAGCCGCCGCCCTCGATCATATAACTGGCCAGCGTGTAGGGTGCGCCGCAGAAGCCGATGATGCCCAGGCTATCGCGAAAGTGCGCTGCGACTTTTTCAATGGCGCGGGCGACGTATGCCAGATCATCGGCGCGGTCGGTGCGCAGGGCGCGTACATCGTCGGCTGTGCGGACCGGGTGGTGAACGACCGGCCCCTCGCCGGCCTGGAATTCGAAGTCGAGGCCCATGGGTTCGAGCGGCAAGAGCAGATCGGCAAAGATGATGGCCGCGTCTACGCCAAGTTTTTCGGCGGCGGTGATGGTGACCTCGGCAGCCAGCTCAGGCTGCTTGCAGATTTCGACCAGGGTGTGATGCTTGCGGATCTCGCGGTACTCCTGCATATAGCGGCCGGCCTGGCGCAGAAACCAGACGGGCGTGCGATCGACGGGGCGGCGGAGACAGGCGCGGATGAAGCGGCTGCCGTCCAGAATTGTGTCGGGAATGGATTCGGCGGCGGGGATGGGATCGATCGGATGCATACAAGGATGATTTTACCGGGCCGGAGGCAACCTGCTACAGTGTTCGCCAGTTTCCAACTTGAAGAAAAGGAGTGCTCAAATGCATTTGACCACGATGAGTGGCGCTGCGAACTGCCGCGCCAAGGGCTCCTTCTGCGACCTGGCAACTCTTCTGCTCGCCTGCCTTGCGCTGGCTCTGACTGTCAGCGCGCCGGCGGCTCTCGCGCAGGCCGTGAATCCACCGTCCACACCTTCGGCAGGCAAGGCGCTGGTATGCATCTACCGTGTGTCGAGATTCGTCGGCTCGGCCTCTCATGACACTCTTTACGTCAACGAAGTTTTGCTAGGCACTCTGCTGAACGGCGAATATGAGTGCACGGAGGTAGCGCCGGGCACGGTTGTCGTCTCCGGATTGCCGAAGATGTACTACGGCGGCGTGACCCAGTCGATCGGCGCTGCGCTGGTCGAGGCAAGAAAGAAGGAGAACGAGCGAATTCGGTTCGACGCGGAAGCGGACAAGACTTATTACTTGAAGTGGACCTCGGAGACAATGGGGACGGGCATCAAAGTGACGCCTCAAGATGCCTCAGTGGGAGCCAAGGAGATGAGCAAGCTGCATCCTTCCAAGCCGCCGGAGGATAAGGACAGCGGAAAAGACGCGGGGAAATGACAGCGCTCAAGTAGACTGACTGAGCAGGCCGCGGAGATCCTTCAACGATCGAAAGAGATGGTAGGGGTCGGTGGGCGAAGGAACAAAATCGAAGTGCTCGTAGAAGGCCCTGGCCTGGTCGTCTTTGGCGTGTACTTCAAAGGCGCGAATGCCGGCGATCTCCGCAGCTTGAAGGGTGCGCAACATGGAGTCTTTCAGCTGCCCGGCGCCAAGTCCCTTGCCTTGCCATTGAGTGGCAATCGCGAGGCGAGCCAGCAGCATGATAGGAACTGGATGCCGGGCTAGCCCCTTCGTCAGTCTCAAGGGAGCCCTCTCGAAATCGACCTGGCCGACCACCAAAGTGTAGTAGCCGGTGATCTCCGCATCGGCCAGTGCGACATAGCTCTGCGAGGCGCCTGCCTGCTGGTTTTGCAACGCGTAGCGAGTGAGGAAGCGATTGAGGGCCTCGCGCCCGCAGTCGAATGAGTCGATGGCATGGCTACGATGCAGCTTTTCGATCCGGAGCGTGGGCACCTAGATGCTGCTCTTTTCAAATACGCTGGCTTCATTTAGAAGTTGTGCGAGGCGCGGAGCCGGAGCGGGCGGCGCGTTCAGGGCGGCTTGAAACGCCTCCCACTGCCTGGCGTCCAACCCAAATCGCTGCCGATCAGGGAGCGTCTCGGCGGCTCGGGCCAGAGCGCTCTCCAGCACAAAATCGCTCACGGACCGGCGCGCTGCCAGGGCGGCGCTTTGCAGCGCAAGCTTTGCCGAGCGGCTCAAGCGAAGATCGAGCTTCTCAGTACGCGTTTCAGTGCTTCGCATCTCAGCTTGTCCCTCAATTCCAGCGGACTTGATCATAGCACAAATGCCGGACAATGTCCAGACAATCAGACTCGCTAGATTGCAAGATTCACCTCATCGGAGCAGGTTGGGCAGCGATGTCCCCAGGCAGAAAAAAAAACGGCCCCCGGAATATCCGGGGGCCAAGTTGCCTTGGTTCTCTCTAACTGCGAGAGCTTAATTGGCGGCCTGCGGCGGGGGAGCCGCGGGGGCGGGTGGGAGCCTCGGGGGAGGGGCTGCGGCTGTTAAGGCCGCTCCGCACCGGTCGAGGAAGCCACATCGTGGGGGGACGAGGCTTCCCGGGCCGCCAAACTGTTTTCCATCAACCGGATATGCACGCTGCTAGCCTTCACCTTCATTGGCTGGGCCTCAGCATCGTTCCCCGCTGCGTTGGCGTCGGGGTTCGCGATGGGAGCATTACCCAGGGCTACGGTGTGCAACCGGTAGACGGGAATCTGATGTTCTGTGACGAGATAGCGTTTGACCGCCTCGGCCATCCGCCCGGAGTTCTGGATGCCAGCAGTGCTGGCCAGAGGAGAATGCCCTTCGATCTCCAGAATGTACCCCTGGTGGCCTGTCAAGCTGGCCGCGAAATCGTCCAGTTGCTTGCGGGCAGCTACTGAAAGAATCGGCTGTCCGCCGCGAAACTTCACCTCGACCTCGCTCGCCTGACGATACTGGTCAAGGCCGGAGACGGTCGAGTTCAACTTGTCCACATGAGTGCCCGCGCCTTGCGCGGTGGCACTCGCCTGTTGCGCCTGGTTGCCGGCGGCAGTGGCCGCCTGGTTGGCCGCGTCGGCGGTGGATTGAGCCTGGCGGATGCCGGCCTGCGACCTGCGGTCCACATCTTGAATGTCGCGAGAGTTTTTCGCGTTGACTTCATCGAGCTCGTTGAGCTGGCCCTTGAGGGGTTCCACCCGGTTGTTGACCCACTTCTTGCGCGCAAAGGGGTTTACCCGGCCCCAGAATCCCTCTTTCGGAGTAGTGACGGAGGGCGTCTGCGAGGTCGTGGGGGAGGATTGCTGTTGGGTCGAAGCAGACGAAGTGCTCTGCGAGCCTGCTGGAGACTGCCCTTGTTGTGCAGAAGCTGGGATAGCGATTGCAGATGCCAGCAGAACAAGAGCAAGCTGGCTAGGGAGCGAGTTGTGAAGCGATATGAACGTCTTCATGGAGTGGAAACCCCCTGAGGTTCTTTCTCCGCCCCTTAGTAGCGCGGGTTGAGCGGTTCTGTCTGCTCGCTGGAGAAGATAGCAATGTGCGCGCCAAACCGGGCGGCTCGGGAAGAAAATCAAGATCCCTATTGGATTGTTTGACTTGACGCAAGGAAAGCCGGACATCGAGCAAGTTCTCAAAGTCCGATGCGACGTGTCTGATATGTAATTTTTGCTGGAGACGGTAGTTTCTACCCGGTAAATCCGGCGCAAGCCTACCGGGTTTCGACGTGCACTACGCGGATCTCAGGATAGGCGCCGTCCCAATCAGGCGAGACAGAGTCGAAGATCAGGCGAAAATCCTGATCTGCGCCGGGAGCCATCGGAGCGGCTGAGACTGTCTCGAGATCTATATAGGGCAAGCGCACGCGGACCAGCTTGAGCGGGAGGGTTTCGTTCTGCGTGACCTCGTGAGCATAGTTGCGGAAGAGCACCTGCACAGTGACAGCGGTAATCGTTCGGGCTCCCTGGTTGGCGATGTGGCCGTCCACGTAGGTCACTTTGCCTCCCGCCAGGTTGCTGGATTCGCTCATCGTCACCTGAGTGAGCGAGAGGCTGCCCGCATAGGAATCCAGGGGCGCGGAGATCGGAGTGACGGTGGTCTTGCCCTTTCCACGTTCCAGGGTCAGGATCACGCCAGCGGCGACCGACAGGACGAGCGCGGCAGCAATCATCAGGGGCAGCCAGTTGCGTTCTTCCCTCTGTTGGGGAGCGACGAGTTGAGGACCAAGGCTCACGAGCGGAATTCTACACCTGTTGGCGAAGGGAGTTCCTGGCAGCGTCAGTGTTTTTTGAAAGAGCTATAATTGCTCGGCGTCAAACGATGGGCCGGCCAGGTTGTTGACGCTTGCCGGCATGGAGGGCACGATGCCAGACGACGATTTCCAGGATCTCCGAGATCTGAAGCCATCCTACACATTTATCGGCACTTCGCCAGCTGCTGAGCACCTCGAGGTTGCCCGCATTCACTACCGGGAAGCCAAACAAATGGAGGACAATGCACAGATAGCGGAGGCCGAAGGGCGGCTGGAAGAAGCCAAATTATTGAAGGATCTGGCGAAATCAAGGCGAGAAACGGCACAGGAGTTCGAGAGGGCGGCCAGGGGCGAGGGCGGCGACCCGATTGTGACCGACATACTTTCCGACCAGGAAGATATGAACAAAAACTTTGTCCCGCACGAGTCGAAGTATGTGGTGAAGTTGACAGCTGAAGAAGAAGCGGCCCTGGCAAGCCTGGCAGAAGTCGTTGAACCGCCTCCACCGGGACCCATCGCCCGAGCGGTCGCCTGGTTTAATAAGTTGGGGCGTTAGTCAGAGGATTTTCGGAGAGTGTGAACGCTATTGTTTCGTCATGGGTCTTCGCCCCCTGCTGGCCGCGCCAACTTGAGGTTATGGTTTCGGTCTACAGCACCTCCGAAGAGGCTCTACCTCTTACCAAAGGAATCCTTCAGCCTCTCCAATTCCTCTAAAGGGATTGCATCAGTCCCCGTTCCTGACCGATAGACAGGACGGCGGCTCAATCCTGTGGATTCTTTCACCTTGTTGTATCGAACTCCGCCGGAGGTCTTGCATCCAAGGGTTCAGGTGTGAGAACCTCACCGGTCCCAATGCGGCCATCGCCGCTGAGCACAGAAAGGCAGGTTCGCAATGCAGTCCTCTTCTCAAGGCGCTTCGGTCTACGCTCCGGCTCCCGCCGGCAGCATCGAACTCCCCAGCCAGAAGGACGATCGGGCCTACCAGGTGGTCACGGTTGCTGCGATCCTGCTTGTGCTGGGTAGTCTTTGGGTCTTCTGAGGGCTGGTTGTCAGGCTGGATCGCTTCCAGGACTCGCGCAAGGGGTCCCCTTTGGGCGGGATGTATCGAATCGATGCAGTCTGACCTGAAACGCTACAACTCGCGAGACCAGGAATGGTGCTTTTTCATCGAGATTGTATCGAATCGATACACGAATCCAAAGGATCTCTGAATAAGTCCAATCGTCGATTGGGAGACCCCCTCGTTTTTATGGTCAAGATTTTAAGACCATGAGCGCCGTCCCGACGGGACTCCGGATGCTTCGTTGGTTGCTTGAACCCCCACGTTGAAACGCGGGGCTAACCGCCGCTGCGTCTACGGCGCGGAGCGAGTGACTGCTTCCGTCAGGATGCCTCTTTTGAGAGGTCGTCCGAAGCCGCACCCCCTCAATGTGCCGACTCATTCCAGGGTGCTACTCACCCGAAGCGAGCGCGCTTGACCGACTGGCGGAAGTCTTCGCCGGTCATCTCGACGCGGACGCACATCTCGGCCAGGCGAGACCTCATGCGGTCGCCGATGCGGTCGCCGAGGGTGTCTTCGCTTTTGGCCGGCTTGTTGCCCTTTTCGTCGGCTTTGAAGCCGGCCCCGGCGGGTAGATCAGCCCAGTTTGTCGTGATGATGGTGGTCTGCTTGTCGTTGTAGCGGGCATTCAGGATCAGTGCAACCGTATCCGAGACCCACTCGTTCGGTCTTTGAGCTCCCAGATCGTCGAGCACCAGCACCTCAGCGGCAAAGACCGGCTTGAGCAGCTCCAACTCGGTGGTTTGAACTTGCGAGTTGTAGCTGTTCTGGATGCTCTTGAGCAGTTCGCGATAGTCGCAGAAGAGGCCCCGGACGCCGCGCTCCTGGACGAGCCTCTGAAGTACTCCGACGGCCAGGTGGGTTTTGCCCAGACCTGCCGTTCCAACAAAAAGCAGGCCGTTGCCACCGGTCGAGGCTGGATAAGCCTCGACAAACTTGCGGGCGATCAGATGCGCCTTGGCCAGTGAGGAGTTGGCGCCGCGAAAGGCCGTCTCGTAGGTGTCGAGCGAACAATGGCGGTAGCGCTCGGGGATGTGCGCGGCGGACAGCCGCCTCTCTTCGCGCTCCATCTCCTGGCATTCGCAGGCGCGCGAGACCCATTGGCCCTGGCCATTGACCACCCTCACCAGCCCGACTCCGTCACAGATTGCGCACGCACTCATCTCTCCAAGCGTAGCGTATTCGCGGGCCGAAGACGGCGGTGCATCGCCCGTCTCCAAATGTGGAAAAGGCTAGCCCCCGCTCCTGATCTGCGGATTCCGCCTGATACGGCGCGACTCCGATTGAGTTACAGCGATTAATGGCAAAGAAAAGGCGAACTAAAATTGCGTGACTGGAACCGAAAAGCGGCTCGGTTGAAGATTTTGATTGTTCAAGATTTGACTTGTAAGTTTCGTTGCGCGCATCTTACAATTTGCCTCTGTTCCAGAACCAACGATTCTTTGTTCGATGCGCTCTGAAAGGCGTGAGCTTTTCTCTTTGTTTGACGCAGCAATATGAGGGTCTGAGGTATTGAAGATGGATGTCTTGCGGCAGAGCGATCTCAGGCGGCTTCTCGCATGCGTCCGCGCGTGCCACGCAACCCGCGAGTTTGAGAGTTTTGAGGAGTTTCTAAAGAGGCTGGTTGCCACACTTTCCAGGCTCATTCCCGCCGCACATGTTACTTACAACGAAATGTATCCGGAAAAACCTGAGTCCTATAACATAGCGAGCTCCACTGAACTGAACACCCTTACCGCGGCCACACTCTGGCGCCAGCATATGAATGAACATCCCGTCTTGGCCCATGTTGCGCAAACGGGCGACCATCATACGATGAGGATCTCCGATTTCTGGAACCAGCGCCAGTTACGCGACAGCGGTTTGTACGCCGGCTTTTACCGCGGTTACGACATAGAAGACGCCCTCTGCGCCACCCTCTCCACCCGGCTTCCGCGGATTATTGGATACGGCTGGCACCGGGACCGCCGCTTCACCGAGCGGGAACAATTGCTGGCGGATCTGATTCGTCCCCACGTGATACAAGCCGTGAAAAACGCCAGGACCTCAGCCGAGGTGCGCAGTGAACTGCAACTGCTCAAGGACGGAATGGAAAGTGCGGCACTGGCGGTCATCGTCTGTGACAAACGGGGGGTCGTGAAGTCGATTACCGCTTTGGCGCGGAGATACTTGACCGAGTACTTGGGGGTCTCGCAAAACCTGGATCGCCAGCTTCCGGAGACGCTTCTCGGCTGGCAGCGCAGCCGGCAAGCGCGGCTCAGGGACCGCGATATTTCGTCTGTGCCTCAGCCGCTTGTGCTAAGTAGAGGAGAGGATCGTCTAAGGGTGCGCCTCTTATCGAATGCCGGGAACAATCTGCTCCTTTTGGAAGAGATGCATTCAGCGCCTGACGCGGTCAATCACGATGGCGCTTGCATGGCCAAGCGCGATGAGACTTGCCTTTCGCGGCGCGAGCTGGAAGCGCTGGCCTGGGTGGCGCAAGGCAAGACAAACAGTGAACTTGCCGCCATCCTGGGGATCAGTCTGTCCACGGCGAAGAAACACGTTGAGCACATCCTCGACAAGCTGGGAGTTGAAACCCGCACGGCCGCTGCCGCTATCGCGCTGCGAACCCCTTCGCGGCTCGTTTAGTGCCTGATGAATCTGCCGGGCCTTCCGCCTGCGAAGAAACACCTCTCTGCAGGCGTTTGAACTTATCCGCAAATAGAGGAAGGAATTTAGCGCCGGTCCCCGGAACCGGCAGCACTGGCGGCGTCCACGGCGGGGGAGATCGCCCATGGGACTAAAGACCCAAAGAACAACCGACCTGAGGTCAGCGACACCAATTTGCGGACAGGCTTTTAAAGCCACGTTAATTCTGCTGGATTTGCGGCGCGACTAACGTCCTGCTCTGATGCAGAGCGGGTTGATTTACGATTCGCCAGAGACAGCCTAATCCGCTTTTTTCCTCTGCATCGTTAGGGTTGCGCCGCGGCTTCGGCAACCGCCGTGGGCACCCCCGCGGGAAGCGCCACACCAAGGATGATCAATAGGTCTAAAGACCCATTGACTGCGGGCCGCTGCGCTCCCACACTGATTTATTGCAATTTTTGGAGGCGTTAATGCTGAGCAAGAGGATCGTTCCCTCTGGTCTTAGGACCAGTCTGTCATTTTTCGCGTTTGTAATCGCTTTGGTTGCCACCTTTACCCTGTCCGGTTGCGGCGGGAGCTCGAAGGCTCCAACAGTTGCCGTGACGGCTTCTGTGACGACGGTGGATGGCACGGATACAGTAACGCTGTCGGCGACCGTAGCCAACGACAAGGGAACCGACGGCGTGTCGTGGAGTGTGAGCGGCGGGGGAGCCCTGTCGAACACGACGACGACCTCAGCCACTTACACGGCGCCTGCCGCAACGAGCACCGCGCAGACTGTGACCGTGACGGCCACCTCGGTGGCAGAGACCACGCAGACCGGCAGCGTGACGCTGACGGTGGCGGCCAAGCCGGCGATCACCACACCCAGCGGCGCGCAGTTGACGGGAGCGGTCGGCGCGGCGTATTCGCTGCAGTTGACCGGATCGGGCGGTGTATCCCCTTACACCTGGACCCTTACCGGCGGCACGCTGCCGACCGGCTGGACACTCACGACCGGAGGTCTGCTCACCGGTCCGGCACCGGTTGCCGGGCAGGCGGGAAGCATCGACCTCACCTTGACGGTGACCGACTCCGGCACGCCCACTGCTCTCACCGCGACACAGCAGGTGACTGTCACCATCGACCCGGCTGCGGCGATCGCATTCACCGGCGTCATGCCAACCACGGCGACCGTGGGCACGAACTATAGCGGCAGCGCGGCGGCCAGCGGCGGCGCAGGCGCGCTGACTTACACCGTGCTTTCTGGAGCGTTGCCAGGGGGCTTGCTACTCAACGCGAGCACCGGCGCGATCACGGGAAGCCCCACGGCGATCGGCCCATTCAGCTTCACCATCCAGGCTGCAGACGGATTCGGCGATACACCGGCCACGCAGAAGTACACGGTCACGGTCAATCCCGGCGCGGCAACTCATTTTGTGGTTTCGGCGCCCGCGTCGGCAACGGCTGGAACACCCCTCAGCGTGTCCGTCACGGCGATGGACGCCTATGGAAACACGGCCACCGGGTACACCGGAACGATCAAATTCACCAGCACGGATGCATCGGCGGTGCTGCCGGCGAACTCGGGGTTGACGAGCGGACTGGGCAGCTTCCAGGCAACGCTGAAGACGGCCGCAAGCCAAACCATTACAGCGACAGATACAACGACCTCGTCGGTTACAGGAACCAGCGGCGCTATCGCGGTCTCGGCCTCAGCAACAACTCACCTCTCGGTCACAGCACCGGCTGCCGAAACGGCAGGGTCTCTGTTTAGTGTTGGCGTGACGGCGGAAGACGCGTACAACAACACGGTGACCAGCTACTCGGGAACGGTTCACCTCACCAGCTCGGATAAGTCGGCTACACTTTCCCCGGACTCCACTCTGACAAATGGATTCAATAACATCACGGTAACGCTGAAGACTGCCGGCAGCCAGACCGTGACCGCTACCGATACGGTCACTTCATCCATAACCGGAACCACGGGCGCAATCGTGGTCTCGGCCGGCCCCGCATCGCACCTGGCAGTAACCGCCCCGGCGACCGCAACGGCCGGAACAGCGATCACCGTGAGCGTCACGGCAATGGACACTTTCGGCAACATCGACACCAATTACCCTGGAATTATTCACTTCACCAGCACGGACGGAGCGGCGGCGCTGCCCGCGAATTCCGCGCTGACCAGCGGTCAAGGAAGCTTCCCGGCAACGATGAAGACTGTTGGTAGCTGGACCATTACTGCCACGGATACGGCCACCTCATCGATTACCGGAGTCACCGGCACAATCGCGGTCTCGCCTGGCGTTGCGAAACAATTTGCCGTTTCAGCGCCAACTACGGCAACGGCTGGAACTCAGTTCAGCTTTACCGTCACTGCGCAGGACGGCTTCAGCAACACAGTGCCGAGCTATTCGGGAACGGTTCACTTTACCAGCACAGATGCGTCGGCCGTGCTGCCCGCGAATGCAACTCTGACCAACGGTGTGGGAAGCTTCCATGCAACGCTCGAGACAGCTGCCAGCGAGACTATCACCGCGACCGACACGGCTACGTCTTCGATCACTGGAACGACGAGCGCTATTGTGGTTTCGGCCGGCGCGGCCACGCATCTGGTGGTGACAGCCCCGGCGACCGCAACGGCCGGAACTTCATTCACAGTTGGAGTTTTAGCGAAGGATGGCTTCAACAACACCGCCACCGGCTACACCGGAACGGTCCAATTCAGCAGCACGGGCGGCGCACCGTCGCTGCCAGGGAACTCCACTCTGACCAACGGCGAAGGAAACTTCCCGGCAACGATGAAGACCGTAGGCAGCTTTACCATCACTGCTACGGATACGGTCACCTCGTCGATTACTGGCACCACTGGCGCGATCGCGGTCTCGCCCGGCGCGGCAACTCACTTTGTCGCCTCAGCACCTGCGTCGGCAACGGCTGGAACATCCGTCAGCGTGTCCGTCACGGCGTTTGACGTCGATGGCAACATTGCCACCGGATACACCGGATCGGTCCATCTCACCAGCACGGATTCTCAGGCAGCGCTGCCGGCGAACTCCGGGTTGACCAGCGGCCAGGGCAGTTTTTCGGTAACGTTGAAGACTGCCGGCAACCAAACCATTACAGCGACCGATACAACGACATCGTCGGTGACCGGAACCACGAACACCATCGCGGTCTCGGCAGCCGCCGCAACGCACTTCTCAGTCACCGCGCCGGGTACCATGACGGCCGGGTCTCTGTTCAGCGTATCTGTGACGGCAAAAGACGCGTACAACAACACGGCGATCAGCTATGCGGGAACTGTTCACCTAACCAGCACAGATTCGTCGGCTGTGCTTGCCACGGACTTCACCCTGTCCAATGGAGCCAATAACGTCACGGTAACGCTGAAAACCGCCGGCAGCCAGACCGTCACCGCTACGGATACGGTCACTTCATCGATCACTGGAACCAGCGGCGCGATCGTGGTCTCGCCCGGCCCTGCAACGCACCTTGTGGTAACAGCCCCTGCGACCGCGACAGCCGGAACGCCGATCAGCCTGGGCGTCACGGCGTTGGACCAATACGGCAATACCGTCACCGGCTACACCGGCACGGTCGAATTCACCAGCACGGACACAGTGGCGGCTCTTCCAGGGAACAGCCTTCTCACCAAGGGTGTGGGAAGCTTCTCGGCAACGATGAAGACCGCCGGCAGCCAGATCGTCAGAGCCACCGACGCGGCGACCCCGTCGATCACTGGAACTACGAGCGCCATCGCGGTATCACCCGGCGCTGCAAATCGCTTTGTCCTGACAGGGGGAGGGACGGCAACCGCCGGGTCTCCATTCAGCTTCACCGTCACTGTGCAGGATGCCTACAGCAATATCGTGCCGACGTACGCGGGAACGGTACACTTTACCAGCACTGATCCGCTGGCGATACTGCCGGGGAACTCCGTGCTTACCAATGGTCTAGGCAACTTCCAGGCGAAGTTCGAGACCGCTGCCACTGAGAGCATCAGTGCGACCGACACGGTGACCCCATCGATCACTGGTATGACGAGCCCGGTCGTGGTTTCGCCTTCCGCAGCCACGCATCTGCTGGTAACGGCGCCATCGACGGCGGCAACCGGTATCGCCTTCAACTTCACCGTAACTGCGCAGGACACCTACAACAACACGGCCACAGGCTACACCGGAACGGTTCATTTCACCTGCTCGGACGTCACTGCGGTGCTGCCTGCGAATTCCACGCTGGTCAACGGTCAGGGAACCTTCTCAATAACGATGAGCACTGTCGGCGCCCAGATCATCGCCGCAACCGATACGCTGACCTCTACGATCACCGGAACCTCCTCGTCCATCGCGGTGAGCACCTTGTCCATCAACCCCGCAAGCTCGACCTTGACGCCTGCGTACACGGGGACGGCGTACTCGCAGACATTCACGGCGTCGGGCGGAACCGCACCTTACACCTGGTCGTTAACGGCAGGCGGCAGCCAGCTTACGCCTGTTGGCCTGACCTTTACCGCCAGCACGGGGGTGCTCTCTGGCACGGCCGCATCGCTGGCCGCCGGGTCAGCCACCTTCACGCTCACAGTCACCGATAAGAACAATGCCACGACATCGAAGCAGTTTACGGTCAACGTCTACAACCCCCTGGTATTGCCGGCGCCCAGTTCCACTGTGCCGGGACCAGCCATTTATGGCCAGGGTTATGGTGGATCGATCGTCGTAACCGGCGGAAGCGGGAGCTATGGTTGGTCGATCACGAATTCGGGGCTGGCAGCGGCCGGATTCACTTACTCCACGACTGGGGGAACGCCAACCGGTAGCCAGCTGTTCATCAGCGGAACGGCGCCCTCCACGGTTCAGACAATCAAGTTTACCGTCACGGTCACAGACAGCGTCACCTCAAAGACAGTAGGTCCGACCGTATACAGCATTGTTGTGGGTCCGCAGACGCCGCTGCTGTTGTCGCCGGCATCTGGAGCCTTGAACCCTGCCGTCTCCGGGCAGAACTACAACAACAACTCGATCTCCCTGGCGAACGGCACCAACTCGGGCTACGCCTTCACCGTGACCGGCAGTGGAGTAACAGCCATCAACAGTTCGTCGTGGAATCTGCCGGACAGTCTGTCCGCCAACAGCAACAACGGTGTGTTGACCATCAGCGGCACGCCCAGCGGGTCGACACCGATCTCCCTGGTCGTCTCGGGGACAGACAGCGGGAACGACACTGCCGGCCCGAACACCTACACCATCGCCGTGGGCTCTCAGGTGAGCGGCCAGATCAATCTCAACAGTTGCGGCGGCAACACCACAAACACGGCGATGTTCACGGTCAACCTTTACTCGGGCTTGAATACCACCACCGGGACGCCCGTGCAGACCCAGACCACCACCGGAAACTTCGCGTTCGCCGACGTTCCTGACGGGAATTACACGATTGCCCCCTCGATCACAGGGCCGAGCGCAATCTTCTATCCCGCAAGCGAGAACGTCACTGTGAGTGGTGGTAATGTCAACGGAAACATGTTTAATGTCGCGCTCGGTTACACGGTCACCGGGACCGTGAGTTATAGCGGGCCGCAGACCGGTCAGGTTTATCTGGCGCTGGCCGGCAGCAGTTGCGGTAGCGGCGGACCGGGCACAAGCATCAACGTCACCAGCGCACAGCTCAAGGCCGGCGCGGCTTACACCATCCGTGGCGTGCCGCCGGGCAGCTACACGCTGCTGGCAACAATGGATAACTTGGGCTATGGGATGCTCAACACCTCCAACCCCACTTCCGCGGTCAACGCAGCCGTGAATGTGACGGTTACAAATACAAACCTATCCAGCCAGGATGTCACGCTGGGCGATCCGACGGTGACAGCCCCCAGTACGAGCACCGGCCCGACTCTCGACGGCATCCTGCCGAACAATCTAGGCGTGGTGATCGCTTATGTGCCCATCACAACAAATGTCACCATCAATAACAATCAGCAAACCGTTGAGGCAGTGACCTCGTACACCGTCGAGTGGAGCACCACCGCGACGTTCCCGGCCCCATCCAGCAGCAACAGCCACACCTTCGCTGCGACCGGCGGCAACTCCAATGTCTTGATACTGACGAACGCTCTCACCGGCGTCAATCTCGCTTCCAACACACCCTACTACTTCCGCGTGAACGCAGCGAACTCGGCCGGGACGAGCGGTTGGACGACTTACAGCAAAGCCGGAACTCCGGTGGCCGTATCCCTGTTCACATCCACAGCGCCCTCGGGCTACTACTCAGTCTCCGGCTCGGTCACCATTCCCTCTGGCGTCACACCCAAGGGGCCGCTCTATGTCGGACTCTACTCAGACTCGGGTATATTCTCCACGGTCATTCCGCTCACCAGCATTTCAACCTCGTCGGCGAATAACTTCACGGTTTACGCTCCCGATGGCAGCGGCTATTTCCTGTTTGCTATCCTTGACCAGAACAACGACGGGATGATCGACGCGGGGAATATCAGCAACACGAATGACAAGAATGCTGCATCCGTCACCGTCAACGGGGCCGACCTCACGGGTCAGGATCCGGTACTGCCCAGCACCGACGTCACAACCGTAGTGACAACGCAGTATCAATCCAGCACCAACGACAACAGCGGCACGGTGAGCACCTCAGCCAGTTACAGCCTCAGCTTCCAGGTGGAGGAAGAAAACAAGCTGCCGGTCGCGGTTACGCTGATATCGGGACCGAATGTAATTAACCCGGTCGACCTCAACAATCTATGCAACGGTTGCGGCCACGCCCAGTTCCAATACAATGCGAATGTCAACAGCGATATGCCACTGCTGAATGATACCTACACCTTCAATGTGACCTACAGCGACGGAAGCACGGATTCCACCGTTACAGCCGTGGTCAACGGGGTGCTAGGCACCAGCCAACTCGCTACAGGTCAGTCGCCCACCGGGACCACTGGCGTCAGCACTGCGCCGGACTTTACCTGGACCTATCCAGCCAGTGCGAGCAGTTACACCTACAAGTTCAGCGTGTCGAATTCGAACAACAATGGGATTTGGCAGATCCCGGGCAACAACTCCAAATCGAACGGCTTCACCAGCAGCCAGATTCCGGTTCCCGCCGGCATCCAGTGGCCAACAGACCCGACGGACGCTTCAAATGGCGCGCCTAGCGGCCTGGCCAGCGGAACGTACAACTGGAGTCTGGAAACCATCGACAGCAACGGCAACTCAGCTTCGACGGGGATGTACTTCATCGTCCCCTAAATCAGAACCCCTGATACACGTGACAGAGCGGCCAGCCACCCGGTTGGCCGCTCTTTTCTTTGGTTGGGGTTTTATAGGTACCTATTCAAATTGCGATTTCGCGGGAATTGACCCAGACAGAGGGTGATTGCCTACAATTGCTTGTGTGCGGGAAAGCGTTCTGATGGCCCGCAATGAAAGAGAGAACCCGCCTTGCTTCAAGTTACGATGCGCACTGTTATTGCAATCCTGGTTTTCGTTGGCCTGCCGTCAACACCCGCTCTCTCGGCCCAGGCTCCCGCAGCTCAAACGGAGAGCAAGGCAGCACCCGCCGCTGTGCCGGACGCCAAAGCGGCGCCCGCACCATCGGCGGCCCAGGTGGACGCCTGGCACAGGGAATACGAGGCGCGGTTGCTGGTGGATTTTGCCTGGCTCGCCAGGTTCAAGGAGGCTGATTTGGCACTGGCTCCGCCTGCCGCAAACGAAGACCGCGTGGTTTTCATGGGCGACTCGATCACCGAGGGCTGGCGCTTCGACGCGCCCGGCGCAGTCTTCGCGGGCAAACCCTATATCAACCGCGGCATCAGCGGGCAGACGACGCCGCAGATGCTGGTGCGCTTTCGCCAGGATGTGATCGACCTCAGGCCAAAGGTGGTGGTGATTCTTGCCGGTATCAACGATATCGCCGGGAACACCGGGCCGATGACGCTCAAACAGACCGAGGACAACCTGGCCTCGATGGCCGAGTTGGCCAGAGCCAACCACATTCGCGTCGTGCTGTGCTCGGTGACGCCGGCCTTTGATTTTCCCTGGATGCCGGGCATGACTCCCGCGCCCAAGGTGCTGGCTCTGAATGCGTGGATCAAGGACTACGCGGCAGAGAATGGGCACGTGTATGTGGACTACCACACGGCGATGAAGGACCAGCGCGACGGGCTGCCGTCTACGCTAAGCGCCGACGGAGTGCATCCACTTCCGGCCGGCTACGCGGTGATGGCGCCACTGGTGGAGGCGGGGATTGAGAAGGCGATAAAGTTGGAGAAGAGGTATCAGAGAATCGCGAACACGGAATAGAGAACAGGGATTGGCGCAGATCATCACCCACTCGATCAGGCGGTGAGAGACGCAGGAAAGCCACGGAATGGCAAAATGATGCCGATCCCTGACCCCTAGTCCCCAGTCCCTGAATTGCCAACCCGCCCGAATCCCCCTACAATAGAAGAATTGCAGGAAAGGTTTGTCCAAAAGAGATGCCCAAGGAAAAGATTCATCCCAATTACGCCGCGGTGCAGGTGAAGTGCGCCTGCGGGAACAACTTTGAGACCCGTTCGACCCACAAGGGCGACATTCACGTGGAAATCTGCTCGGTTTGCCACCCGTTTTTCACCGGCAAACAGCGCCTGGTGGATACAGCAGGCCGTGTCGAGCGCTTCCGCCGCAAGTATGCCAAGTCCGACGGGGCAGTAGCAGCCGCAGCGGCCAAGTAGCTGTCTGCGCCAACCGGCAGGAACGAGTGGGCCTCCGCTGTGGCGGAGGCCCAACTTCGTTCGGGAACCAGATGAGTGCGGGTTCGTGGTTTCCACCCAGCCGGTGTGTTGCACGAAGCATATGAGAAGGTGA
This sequence comes from Occallatibacter sp., assembly GCA_049522255.1. Classification (GTDB taxonomy): domain Bacteria; phylum Acidobacteriota; class Terriglobia; order Terriglobales; family Acidobacteriaceae; genus Telmatobacter. The sequence goes on along the minus strand of JBEKOA010000095.1, from coordinate 83 downwards.
ATGCGAACCGTTGGATCTTGAATATGAGATGGAGTCGAAGATGCCGCGCAGCAAACGAGCCATTCAGGCAGCAGTGACCATCG
>JBEKOA010000094.1:0-17050 GCA_049522255.1 Occallatibacter sp. | reverse complement strand
GCTGCAACCGGAGCCGACGTGATCGGCCTCGACTGGCGGCAGCCTCTCGATGAAGGCTGGCGCGCCGTGGGCCACGGCCAAGCCGTGCAAGGCAATCTCGACCCCATCACGCTCTTCGCGCCCATGGAGGTCCTGGAACTGCGCGTAAAGGAGATCTTGCGCGCCGCCAACGGACGCCCCGGCCACATCTTCAACCTCGGCCACGGAATCGTTCCGGAGACACCGGTGGAGAATGTGCAGGCTGTGGTGAGGATGGTCAAGCAATTCCGCCTGGAGATGCCAGCTGGTTGAATAAGCACCCTCGCGTTTTGCAGTGGATTACGACCCCTTGGCGCACAATAAGAGGATGATCAGCGAAAGGAAGCCGGGCCGTCACTATTCCCTGTGCCCTGTTCTGTGTTCTGTTGAACGGCCTACCCCTCCCCCCCTATTTATATTTTCAAAACCGTGCAGGTAATTTATCGATAACCTGCTCCCGTGGTGCGGTCTTGGGAGCGCATCCGTCTCTGGCTTCGCGCTTGCTTCGTCAGAAGAGATTCGCATTGATGCGCCACGCGGGACAGGATTCAGGGGCGGAACAATAAACTGGAATGGATGGAATCCGGCAAAGCCAGCAAGACAGCCCTTCGCGTCGCGATTCGCCGCGCGGCGCATCAGCTCGTGGAACAGCCTCGCATTCTCGACGACCCAATCGCGGTGCGGCTGATCGGCTCCGCTTACGCCCGCGATCTTGAGCGCGCCAGTCACAAGGTCGCGCGCGACTTTCGCGCCTTCATGGCCGTGCGCAGCCGCTATGTCGAGGACCGGCTGGCTGAGGCCTTCTCGAAGGGCGTTCAGCAATATGTGGTGCTCGGCGCCGGCCTCGACACCTTCGCCTATCGCAATCCATTTCCAGAGATGCGCGTCTTCGAGGTTGACTTCCCGGCCACGCAGGCGTGGAAGCGGACCATGCTCGATGCGGCCGGTATCGCCGTGCCCGACACCGTAACATTCGTTCCGCTGGATTTTGAGCACAAGACGCTGGCCGCCGGGTTGGCCGAGGCGGGATTCTCGACTAGCGCGCCGGCCTTCTTCGGCTGGCTCGGCGTGGTGCCTTATCTCACCCTCGAGGCCTTTCGCGCAACCCTCGTCGCCATCGCCCAACTGCCGGCAGGCAGCGCCGTGAGCTTTGACTACGCCGTTGCGCCGGAGACGCTGAGTCCGGCAGGCCGAACGGCCTTCGACGCTCTGGCAGGACGAGTGGCTGCTGCCGGCGAGCCATTCCAGCTCTTCTTTACTCCGGAGACGATGGCGGCGGAACTGAGCCGCGCCGGCTTTCAACGCATCGAGCAGTTGAATTCAGATCACCTGAACGAACTCTATTTCAAGAACCGCGCCGACGGACTCAAGCTCTCTCAGGTGAAGCTGGGAGTGCTGGTGACGGCATGGGTTTGAGTCGTTCAGGGAACCCTGCACTGTAAAATCGGGTCATGCGTTCCTTCGCCTTTCTTCCGATCGCGGCTGCCCTGCTCGCCGTCTCCGGCTGCGGATACCACATGCTGGGCGCGGCCGCACATCTGCCGCCCGGCGTCCACACGCTCGCAGTCCCGGAGTTTGCCACGCACACCGAGACCTACCGCAGCGAAACGGTCATGACTCAGGCGGTGATTCGCGAGTTTGCTACACGCACCCGGCTGCGTGTGACCCCGAATGAGAGCGAGGATTCCGATGCGGTGTTGCACGGGACAATTCTCAAAGAGGTGACGGCTCCGCTGACCTACAACACATCCACGCAGCAGTCGTCGAGTTTCTTGATCACGATGGTGGTGTCCGTTACGCTTACCAGCCGAGACGGCAAGGTTCTTTACGAAAACAAGAACTATGTCTTCCGCCAGCAGTACCAGTCCACCACCAACCTGCCGACCTTCTTTGAGGAGAACCCGGCTGCCGTCGAGCGGCTTTCGCGCGAGTTTGCGCGCCAGTTGGTGGCCGATGTGCTTGAAGGATTCTAAAAGTCAGGGAACAGGGATTAGGGAGCAGGGAATAGTGCGGAATGATCCCCGATTATCACTGGTCTCGGCACAGTTGGAGGGGTATTCTGTAGGCGCATGGTTTACGCAATTCTGAACCGGGGACCAAAGCTGTGAGCGGCGCGCGCTGGGGCGCTGGATTTGCCGCGACAGGTCGCTTTGTGGCTGAGATCGAAGCCGCGGCTGCTGGCAAAGGCCCGCTCAAGCCCGGATATGTGCTGGCCGGCGATGAGACATTTCTCCTCGACCGCTGCCGCGGGGCCGTTCTCAAGGCTTTTGTGCCGCCGGATCTGAGGGACTTCTGCCTTTCGGATCTGGACCTGGGCAGCACGTCAATCTTCGAGGTTCTCGACCGCGCGCAGACCCCGTCACTGATGGCGCCTTTCCAGGTAATCTTTGTCCGCAACGTGAAACAGCTTTACACTCGCGGCGCAAAAAAGGACGAATTCGCCGCACTGGCGCGCTATTTTCGCTCGCCCAATCCGCAGGCGCTCATCCTTTTTGTCGCCGACTTCGTGCACATCCCGAGCGACACGCGGCGCATGGAGATGGATGACAAGAATCGCTTCGAGCGCCTCACGGAGACGCTGGGCGAGCATTGTGGCATGGTCGAGCTGGCACGGGTCAACGAAGACGATGCCATGCGCTGGATTGCGACCACCGCGCAGGAGCAGGGCGTCCGCGTAGAGCCCGATGCGGCCCGCGAACTGGCGGACGCGCTGGGTGCGGATATGATGCTGATCTCGTCTGAATTGGAGAAGCTGCTGCTCTACACCTTGGGTCGCGGACGAATCACCCTGGGCGACGTCGAGACCATGGTCCTGAGCGCCAAGCAGCGCTCGCTCTACGAGCTGACCGACGCTATCACGGCCCGCGACCGTGTGCGTGCCCTCGCGCTGTTGCAGGGCCTGCTGAACAGCTCCGACGCAGGCGAGGACTCGGCCATCGGCCATCTCTACATGCTGGCCCGCACCTTCCGCCAGATGCTGGTGATTCTCGAGAAAAACGTGCGCGACTCGCGCGCCATCTGGCAGGCGCTGTGGCAGGGCTTCCGCATGCCACCCTTTGCCGCCGACGATCTGATCCGCCAGGCTCGCCGTTTCAAGAGCCGCCGCGACATCACGCGCGCCTTGCGGCTGATTGCGCGGGCCGACCTTGAGCTGCGCTCCTCGCCCCCCGACAAGCGGCTGGTGCTGGAGCGGCTGGTCTATGAACTGGCCTCGGAGCCGAAACCCGCGCCGCCGGTTTGGGCTTCGGCTCAGTTGTTGTTCGAGAGCTAACGTTTGCCGGTCTCATTCAGCCAAAGGCCATAACGCAGATCGCCGTCCTGCACGTGAGTGGCGTGCAGCTTCGACAGAATACTTAGAGATTCGAGGTCCAGGGGAAGGCCGCTCCGCTTTTGCCGCAGGACGAACGCTTTCATCTGCCGCATTACGCGCTGGTGCTCACACCTGTGGCGGGCCAGTCCGGGATACCTGGTGGCCGCCATCATCTCTTCTTCCAATTCGAAGTGGGTAAGAGTGAAGCCCGCCAGCCTGCGCAGCAGCGCGCCGGTCCGGCGGCGGTCTTCGTCTTTCGCCGCCGCCGCGTGGATTTCATCGATGGTTTCGAAGAGCGTCCTGTGATCGCAATCCAGCAGCCGCACTCCTACGCTCAACTCACTGTCTCTCGTCAACGCCATAGCCGACCTCTCGCCGGAAGACTCCGGTAGAAGCATGATCGGCTGACTCAGCGAGAGGATGAGTGGAATCGTCTGCACGGTTTGCGCTAGAGCAAATGCAACCAAGATGCAGGCCGGAACTACCTCACACAACTCCCCGAACCCGCGCTAACGAACGCCGTGCTCGTTCAGCCAGGGCCCATACTTCTGGTCCTCGCCTTGAATGTGCTTTGTGAGCCAATCGGAGAGGAAATTGAGCAGGTGAACTCCCAGGGTGATATCGCCCTTCTCCAAGCGGGCGACATAATCCCCTACCTGCTTGGTCAACTCCCGGTGCAAGAGCCGATGCGTAGGCAGCCCCGGATACTTGGTCTGCTCCATCATCGCTTCTTCCGCGGCGAAGTGATCGACCGTGTACTTCACCAGATTGTTCAGAATGTCTCCGGCTACCGCGCGCGCCTGGCCTTTCATCATGGCGGCGTGAAGGTCGTTCACGGTTTCAATCAAAACCGTGTGCTGGGCATCAAGAGTTTCAACTCCGACTGAGAGCTTGTCGTTCCAGGTCATGAAAGCCATAGGTTTCTCCAAACGGCTGATGCCGGTAATACTTGGTTCGGTCAAGGATACGATGCGGTCTCTGCATTGCGTCCCTCCGGGTAGGGGTCTCGCAAGGCGTTTGCCGATTATCGGATGCCGTGCTTGTTCAGGCAGGGTCCGTACGACTGGTCCACGGCCAGAATGTGCTTTTTGAGCCAGTCGGAGAGGAAGCCGGACAGATCGGTGCTCAGGGAGATGTCACCCTCTTTGAAGCGGGCAATGTAATCCTCGACCTGCTTGGTCAAATTGCGGTGCAGAACCCGATGCTGAGCCAGATCGGGATATCCGGCGGTCTCCATCATCCGCTCTTCGTCAGAAAAGTGATTGCGCGTGTAGGTCAGAAGCCTGCAAAGCAGTTCGCCGACGATCGCTCGGGCCTGGCCCTTCATCATTGCGGCGTGAAGGTCGTTGATGGTGTCGAAGAGAACAGTGTGCTGCTCGTCGATAGCTTTGACCCCGACAGACAGCTTGTCAGACCAGGTTACAAGGGGCATACAGTTTCTCCTGCCGGATCGTGCCGGTAAGAGAAACATCGGCCAGGCGAGCTGAAAAGTTGAGCGAAATGGTCCAAAAAATGCGTGATGATTGGGAGCGCCTGGATCATTGCACGGGTCGTTGATTGCCCGTTGCGATCCACCGGTTGCCTGTCATGCCGACTGATGTTCAGTCCACCCCGCGCTCGTTCAGCCACGGACCGTACGCCCGATCCATGTTCTCGATATGCTCGGCATAGGAATCGCGCAGAAAGCAGAGCAGCGGGCGCATCTGCATCTTTTCGCCGTGCTGCACGCGATGGGAGGACTGAAGAATCTGCGCCAGAATGCGCTGGTGCTCGACGCGATGCTCGGCCAGTCCGGGAAAAGCGTACTGCTCCAGCAGTTGTTCCTCGCTCCAGAAGTGCATGCGCGTGAACTCGATCAGCCGATCGAGAACCTCGCTGACCTGTTCCCTCCCCGAACCGCGGACCGCCGCCAAGCGAAGCTCGTTCATCGTATCCATCAGAATGCCGTGCTGGTCGTCCATGGCTCTCACGCCCACCGTGCAGGCGTGATTCCAGGTCAAAAGGGTCACATGAACCTCCGTGAATCGCTTCAGCAGTTATCGGTCAGTCAGGGCCGAATGTTAACGGTGGTGTGATTGGCTCACGTGACGAAGGTTTGCTCAAACGTTTTTTCCGCGGCGGGGCGAAGACAAGTCCAGCTTTCTATTCGAGAATGACGGCTGGTTCCAAAGCAGAACCCGGATGCGGACCGCGGGCGGTGAGGGCCACGGCCGCCGCAAGGATGAGGCCACCGCCCGTCCATGCGTAAGGGCCGAGGTGCTCACCGAGCAGCTTGACTCCCAGCAGGGAGCCAACCGCCGGTTCGAGATTGAGAAAAATTCCCGCGCGCGAGGCCGGCACATGATGAATGCCCCAGTTCCATAAGAGTGTGGTGGTCGCCGTGCACAGCAGGCCGCTGATCGCCAAGGCGATCCAGGCGGTCAGGCTCACATGCGCAATGGGCGGCGGCGCGATTTTGTTGTGCAGCAACGGATTCAGTAGCAAGGGACCCATGATCCAGGCAGCCAACATCGTCGTGCCAGAAAGAATTGTGTAGGCTGTCACCACCGGCGGGCTGTGCGTCTCCATGAGCTTCTTGCTGAGCAGAATCCATGCCAGCGCGATCACCAGCGAGGCCAGGACCAGAAGGTCGCCGGCAAGCGAAGGCTCACCGCGCGCCGTCACGCCCCGGCTGCCGCCCAGTACAATCAACGCCGCGCCCACCGTGGAACCGCAAACGGCCAGCCAGCCGAAGCGGTCAAGCCTCTCCTCTTTGGATCCCTTGGGGGCAAACCAGGCAGCCGCGGCGGCCAGCATCACCGGCATGGAGCCCACCATCAGCGAGGCATGGCTCACCGTGGTGCGCGCCAGCCCATGGAATTGAATCAGAAACTGGACAGGGATGCCGAAAAATGCGCAGATCAACAGCAGCCGAGCCTCTCGGGCGGTGAGCCGGAAGCGGCCCCAATGAATGAGCACCACCGGCATCATGCCCAGCGAGGCAAAAAGAAAGCGGTAGAACACCATGTGCTCGACGCTCATCTCGTTGAGCGCCAGCCTGCCAAAGTAGAAGCCGGTCCCCCAGAGACAACCGGCGGCGAAGCATGCGCCATAGCCCAGTAACGCGATTTGCTCGCCCGCCGCCCCAGCGACCAAGACCTGTCGCTGGAGACCCCGGCTCGTGGTAGAGTTTTCAGCCATCCCTCTTTTACTGTCGCACATGCGCGGGCTGAGATTGATTTGGGCGCCATATCACTGCGCAAAACCATCCGCATCGGCGAGAATGGTGAGCGATGGCAAAAAGGCTGTTTGGGGCGGGATTGAATTTGCGAACTTGGCGGCTGCTGGCGGTAGCCGTAGTCACGCTATGCGCGCTTTCCCCGGCTCAGGCACAGAGCAGCCTGGCGAGCGCGCCGGAGCCAAGCCACGCAGCGAGACCGCGCCTGCTTCCGGGCCGGCTTCCCGACAAGCCATCTCAGCCCCCGGCGTTTACCATTGCCGTCGGTCCGCTGGGCTTTTCACCGCCTGGCTCCTTCTACCTGGGCCAGCTCACCAGTTTGGTCTCGCTCGACTTTCTCGATGAGGACCGGCTGCTCTTCACCTTTCGCGTGCCCGGACTGATTCACCGCGATGCTCAAGAACGCGAAACCGGCGAACAGGATGAGCGCCAGATTCGCGCCGTGGTTCTCAAACTGCCGCCTGGGACGGTCGAAGCCGAGGCACTTTGGACGGTTCACGACCGGGCGCGCTACCTGTGGATGCTCAAGGACGGCCACTTTCTGCTGCGTGACCGCAACAATCTCGAATCGAGCGATGCCTCTCTCGAGTTGAAACCCTATCTGCGTTTTCCGGGACCGCTGTCTTGGCTGGAGATGGACCCCACGCAGCAGTTCCTGGTGACCAACTCCCGCGAACCGGCGCCGGCGCAGCAGAAGCCAAGTGAAGCGCCCGGTCAGGCCACTCATAGCACCAGCGATCAGGATTTGTTTTTGGGGTTGGGTACCCAGAGTACGGCCGCGGCCGATCAACCCGCCCAGGAGCAAAAGCCGTCCGGTCCGCCCGATCTGGCGGTGCGCATCCTGCGCCGCGACTCCGGGCAGGTGCTGCTGGTCAGCCGGACCCGCGCAGCCGTTCATCTGCCCATCAATTCTGATGGCTACCTGGAAAGCTTGCGCACCAGGGGCAAAGGATGGCTGCTGAACCTGAACTACTTCAGCGGCGGCAGCGCCATTCTCGGCCGGGTCGACTCAACCTGTTCGCCGCTCTTCGATTTTCTTTCGCAGCGGGAGGTGCTTGTCACCGGCTGCACAGCGCTGGGTGAGGACAAGCTGGTAGCGATGAGTACCGATGGCCGGCCTCTTTGGGAGGCACAAAGTTCAGAAACGACGGTATGGCCGCTAGTGGTCAGAGCACCAAACGGCTTGCGGCTGGCGCGGGAGACTCTGGTTGTCCCCTACCCGGTCAATGCGCGCGCGCCCCTCGATCCGGAGGAGATCAAAGGTCAACTGGTCGACGTTCTCGATGCGGCTGACGGAAATCTGGCGCTTGAGACCACGGCCAGCCCGGCTCTCGATGCGGGCGGAAACGTGGCCATCTCGCCCTCCGGCCGTGGTGTAGCGGTGCTTAATGGCGGCCAGATCCAGGTCTTCGAACTCAGTCCGCCCCCGCCGCTTCCCGTTTCGACCATCCCCTCCCAGGCCGCTCACCCGGCCACCCGCTGACCCAGGCTTGGCGTATCCGTTAGCCGCAGACCGTGTAAACTGGGCTGCGGGAGAGTTCTTTTGGCCACGGCTCCAGTTCGTTATGCGGTTGCCGGGGCTACCGACCTCGGCAGGAAGCGCTCTGGCAATGAAGATGCCTTCGGCTTCTCCACCGAGCACGGCGTCTATGTTGTCTGTGATGGCATGGGTGGTGCGGCGGCCGGGGAGGTTGCGAGCGCCTTGGCCGTCGACGAAGTGCTGCGCCAACTCAGTTCCCGATCCGCGGACCAGGCCCAGCCGATGCAGACTTTGGTCGAGGAGGCCGTCCGCGCAGCCAACTGTGCCATCTTTTCAAGCGCCGAGAGCGACTCCAATCTCACCGGCATGGGAACTACTCTTGTCGGTTTGCTCACAGAGGGAAGCCGCGTGCTGGTCTTCAACGTGGGCGATAGCCGCTGTTACCACATGCGCAACCTCAGCGCCAAGCAGAATCAAACCAGTCCAGAGCAGGCCAGGCTGCAACAGATCAGCCTTGATCACTCGCTCGTTCAAGAACAGGTTCGCCAGGGCCGCATGACCAACGCTGAGGCCGTGCGCTCCCCGCTGCGCAGCGTCATCACCCGCGCTCTGGGCACGCAAAGCGTAGTCGAGCCGGATCTCTTTGAACTCGAAGCCGAGCCCGGCGACATCTTTCTGCTCTGCAGCGACGGGCTGACGAACGAACTCAGCGATCCAATGATCGAATCCATACTGGCAACCGATCTGCCGCTCGACAACCTCTGCGCCAGCCTGATCGCAGCCGCCAACCAGGCCGGCGGCCGCGACAACATCACCTGCCTGCTGGTAAGGGCGGTGGGATAGCCTTTCATTTGCTGAGGTATTTCATCCCGGTATCGCACATGAGAGTAACGACGGTTGCGCTTTGGCCCAGTTGCTCGGCGAGGCGTAAGGCGGCGATGACATTGGCGCCGGTGGAAGTACCGGCAAAAAGGCCCTCTTCCCGAGCCAGCCGTGCGGTCATGGCCATGGCTTCCTCCGTTGAGATCCTTTCAATCCGATCGCAAAGGTCCTCGCGCCAGAGTGGCACGACATAACCGGCTCCGATGCCATCAATCTTATGAGCGCCCGATGGGCCGCCGGAGAGAACCGGAGATTCAGCGGGCTCAACAGCAACGATTGAGATTCTCTGGTTGTAGCCACGCAAGGCTTCTCCGGTGCCGCGAATCGAGGCCGCGGTACCCACACTCTGGACGAAGCCATCAATCTGACCGCCGGTGTGATCCCAGATTTCCTTGCCGAGTTTGTGATAGGCGGCGAACTGATCCAGATTGTTCATCTGATCGGTCAAAAAGCCGCCGGTCTCGGCCGCGGCGATGTGGGCGGCCTCAATCATATCTTTTGTGAGTTTCTCGGTCATTCGCCCGCTCTCACTGGCCACAATTTGTAGCTTGGCGCCGAGGATCTTCATGTGTTGAAGCTTTTCTTTGGCGAAGGCATCCGAAGTGACGATATGCAGTGGATGGCCCTTCACGGCGCAGACCAGAGACAGGGAGACGCCCGTGCTGCCGCCGGTGTATTCGACCACCGATCCGCCTGGGGCGAGACGCCCATCCGCTTCTGCCGCCTCGATCATGGTGAGCGCCATGCGGTCTTTCATGCTTCCGGTGGGGTTCTGGTCTTCCAGCTTGAGCAGGATGCGGGCGCCGTTTTCGGGTACGATGTTGCGCAACGGCAATAAAGATGTGTTACCGATGCAGTCGAGGATATTCCGCGGTATTTCTTTCATGCTTCGATCCACTTTCCTGGGTACCCGATAAACCGGCGACGATCCCCAAACGTTCCAAATCTATCACGGGAGGTGTAACGCAAACACTAAATCGCAGCTAATGGACGATCGCGGTGAGAGCCGCCGTTAATTGTGCTTCTGGATCCGCTGCAGCAGCAGCACCAGCGGGATGCAGAGAAGACCGAGAAAGGCCATAAGGCGGAAGTTGTCCGCATAGGCAAGCAGGGCCGCCTGCTGTTGCACGCTTCGGTAGAGCGCGCCCAGCGCCTTATGATGCGCCGTGACCGCATCCACGCCCTGCATCATGAGCCTTGCCTGGATTCCGCGAACCAATCTCCCCGCGACGGGACTTCCTGCACCGGCATTCGCTGCCAAGTAGTTTTGATGAATCTGCGAGCCGCGCACTAACAGCGTGGTAATCGCTGCAATGCCGAACGAGCCGCCGATGTTGCGCGTCAGGTTATAAATACCTGTCGCGTTGCCCATATCCTGCTTGCGCAGCCGGCTCAGGGTCATTGTTGTCAGCGGGACGAAGATGAAGCCCATGGCAAAACCGCTGATCACGTTGGGCACAACCACCGAGGCCATGGCAATCTCGAGGCTGATCTGCCCAAGCATCCACGTTGAGTAGCCGAGCAGGAAAAACCCGAAGGCCATCAGCAGACGGCCATCGATGTACCGCACCAAGACTCCCGCAGCGATCATCGAAGCCATCGCCCCAATGCCGCGCGGGCTCACCGACATCCCGCTTTGCATCGCCGAATAGCCCAGCATGGTTTGCAGAAACAAGGGCAGCATCGCCGTAGTGCCGTAGAGGACAAAACCGTAGAGAAGAGTAATCAGCGTCCCCATGCCGAAGTTGCGGTCGACGAGAACGCGCAACTGGACAATTGGATCTCTATCCATCAACTCGCGGACGATGAAGGCGACCAGAGCCAGCAGGGAAACTCCGGCCGTCCAACACACCCAGGGAGCCGCGAACCAGTCCGCCTCCTGGCCTTTGTCCAACACCAATTGCAATGTCCCCAGCCATAGAGCCATGAGTCCGAAGCCGAGATAATCGATCGCACCCTGAAACGCCTTGCGAAGATAAGGAGGATCTTCGACAAAGGCGTTGACCATGAGGAGCGCAAGGATGCCGATGGGGAGATTGATGTAGAAGATCCAGCGCCAGGAGTAGCTGTCGGTAATCCATCCGCCGAGTGTGGGGCCGACGATGGGAGCAACCACGACGCCGACGCCATAGACGGCCATCGCCGTGCCATGCTTCCGCGGGGGAAAGCTTTCCAATAAGATGGACTGCGCCAGCGGCTGCATGCCTCCGCCGCCGACGCCTTGCAGTACCCGCGCCAAAATCAGCATGGGCATGTTGACGGCCATGCCGCACAAAAGCGAGGCCACGGTAAAGAGCAGAATGCAAAGCATCAACAGGCGCGTGCGCCCGATGCGCCGCGAGATCCAACCGGCGGCGGGCAGCATGATGGCGTTCGAAACAAGATAGCTGGTGAGGACCCAGGTGGACTCGTCGGTCGAGGCCGAGAGGTTTCCCGCGATGTGCGGCAGGGCGACGTTGGCTACCGATGAGTCGAGCACCACCATGAAGGTGGCCAGCATCACCGACGCGGCAATCATCCACGGGTTCGCCGCCGGCTTCCAGGTGTGCTCTTCGGCCTCTGCAATGCGCCCTGTATGAGTACTCATCCGGCTCGTCTGTCGCTCTCGTTCCGCGGGTTGGCTGCCGGTGGCCACGACCAGAATCCCGCAGGCAATCTCTCCTTCCATTATGCTCGTTTTCACACATTACCGATGACCGCGATTTCCTCAACCGATCCATGTACCATGAACATGGAACCCATGACAGAAACGAAAAATCTTTCTCCTGAAATTCTCCTTCATATCGCACAAACACTGAACGGGCCCATGCGTGGGCTGGTCGCGGTGATCGAGTTGCTCGACGACGGCGGCACCGTGCCATTTATCGCGCGCTATCGCAAAGAGGCCACCGGCAATTTGGACGAAGTGCAGATTCTCTCGATCGAAGAGAGGCTTGCATACTTCCGCGATCTCGCCGACCGGCGCGAGACCATCCTGGCCTCCATCGCTGAGCAGGGCAAGTTGACCGATGAGCTGAAAGCGCGCATCGAAGCCACACTCGACAAAAGCGAACTCGAAGACCTGTACCTGCCTTACAAGCCCAAGCGCCGCACCAAGGCCACCATCGCGCGCGAAAAAGGATTGGAGCCGCTGGCGCAATACTTGTGGGCGCAACAGAATACGGCCGAACCACTGGAGACATTTGCCGCCGGTTTTGTGAATGCAGAGTTGGGTGTGGCCTCGGTGGAAGAAGCTTTGGAAGGCGCGCGGCACATCGTCGCTGAATGGATCAGCGAAGACGCTGACCTGCGCAAGGCGCTGCGCCAAATGGTCTTTGACGAGGGCGTGGTCGTCAGCCGCAAGGTTACGGATGCGGTCGACGAGCAGGAAAAGTTCAAGATGTATTACGAGTACTCAGAGCCGGCGAAGACGATTCCCTCGCATCGCATGTTGGCCATTCGCCGCGGCGAAGGCGAGAAGGTGCTTTACTTCATTCTTGAGGTGGCTCCGGAAAGGGCCGTTGCCGTCATTCAGCGCAATGTATTGCGCCAATCCGGCGACTGGACGCGCCAGTTGGAGTTGGCCATCGACGATGCATGGAAGCGCCTGCTGAACGCATCGATTCAAGGAGAGATTCGCCTGGAGTTGAAGCGGCGTTCCGATACCGAGGCCATTCGGGTCTTCCGCGACAACCTCTACAATTTGCTGCTTGCTCCGCCGGCCGGGCCGATCTCGGTGCTGGGCATCGATCCGGGGCTGCGCACGGGCTGCAAGATTGCGGTCGTCGATGAGACCGGCAAGCTGCTGGCGCACGACGTTCTTTATCTGCACACCTCCAAGCACGGCAATGCGGAAGCCGCGCCAAAACTTGAAACTCTTTTGCATAAGCACAACGTGCGCGCTATCGCCATCGGCAATGGGACAGCTTCGCGCGAGACCGATGCCTTTGTACGGGAGTTTTTGCGGGACAAAAAGATCGATGGAGTCTTCTCGGCGACGGTGAGTGAATCGGGCGCGAGCATCTATTCGGCTTCGCCGGTTGCGCGCCAGGAGTTTCCCGATCTCGACCTGACAGTGCGCGGCGCCATCTCGATTGCGCGGCGTTTGCAGGATCCGTTGTCTGAGTTGGTCAAGGTCGATCCAAAGTCAATCGGTGTGGGCCAGTACCAGCATGATGTCGACCAGCGCCAGCTTCAGGAGTCTCTTGAAACGGTGATCGAAAGTTGCGTCAACAAGGTTGGCGTGGACCTGAATACCTCCTCGTGGACTCTGCTGCGCTTCGTTGCCGGCATCACCGAGCGCACTGCACTGAACATTGTGGGCTTTCGCGACGAAAAGGGCAGCTTCCGCTCGCGCAGGCAAGTATTGGAGGTTCCCGGCATCGGCCCCAAGACCTTCGAGCAGGCGGCGGGTTTTCTGCGCATTCGCAACGGCGACAACCCGCTGGACGGGACCGCCGTGCATCCCGAGTCCTATCCGATCGTCGAACAGATCGCCGCATCGCTGAAGACTTCAGTGAAGGCAATCATCGAACAGCCGCAGTTGCTTGAGAACGTGGACCGCAGCCATCTCACCGCCGGGGCTTACACTGTGAGCGATATTTTCGCCGAGTTGCGCAGACCGGGGCGCGATCCGCGCGACAAGTTTGTCGCTCCAAGCTTTCGCGACGAGGTCCGCGAAATCGCCGACGTCGAGACGGGCATGGTGCTGGAAGGCGTGGTAACCAACGTGACGAAGTTCGGCGCATTTGTCGATATCGGCGTCCATCAGGACGGCCTGGTGCATATCAGCGAGCTCTCCAATCGCTTCATCAAGGAGCCGTCGGAGGCCGTGAAAACCGGGCAAATCGTCAAGGTCAAGGTGTTGAGCGTGGATGCAAACTCGAAACGCATTGCGCTCTCAATCAAGGCGCTCACAGCGCCCCCGGCGCGCAATGCGGCACAGCCTTCAAAGCTCGCGGCAAAGCCCCAGCCAACGATGGATGAGAAGCTCGCCGCGCTCTCGATGAAGTGGAAGGCGCGGTAGAGCGCGGTCGTTCGTCAACAAAAAGAGGCAATCCAGCCTCCCTTTTCCGTAAAAACAATCCCATTTCCGCGAGATTTGGAATTATGATTGTCCAACGGCAAACGGTGCCGACCAAGGGATCGCAGACATGCGGGCCTGCGCAAGCGAAAACCGGAATCGAGCTGAATGCCTGTCCGTGGCCCACGCCGCGAAATCGGAGGAGATTGAATGAAGGACAAGCACAAAAAGGAACACAAAGGGACTGAGCAGACTACGACGCCTTCCAACGGCAAACAGAAGCACGGAGACCTGCCGGCGCCCAAGCTGGGCAATGCCGAGACGCTGCACCTGGGAAAAGATTGCGACTATGAAAAGGAACTGGCCCGCCTGCAAGTCGAGCTTGTAAAGCTACAGGAGTGGGTTAAGCAGGAAGGCCTGCGGGTCGTGATTCTGTTTGAAGGCCGCGATGCGGCGGGCAAGGGCGGCGCCATCAAAAGGATCACCGAATCGCTCAATCCGCGCGTCTGTAAGGTTGTGGCGCTGGGCACTCCCACTGAGCGCGAGAAGACGCAGTGGTATTTTCAGAGATATGTTCCGCACCTGCCCGCTGCCGGCGAGATGGTGCTCTTCGATCGCAGTTGGTACAACCGGGCCGGCGTCGAGCGCGTGATGGGTTTTTGCACCGAGGCGCAGTATCAGGAGTTCATGCAGAGCTGCCCGGAGTTTGAACGCATGTTGCAGCGCTCGGGGATTCGCCTGATCAAGTACTGGTTTTCGGTCAGCGACGAGGAGCAGGAACGGCGCTTTCAAGACCGCATGAAGAACCCCACCAAGCGCTGGAAGCTGAGTCCGATGGATCTCGAATCGCGCAAGCACTGGGCCGAGTACTCGCGCGCCAAGGATGAGATGTTTGCGGTGACCGATAGCAAGATGTCTCCGTGGTTTGTCGTGAATGCGGAGAACAAGAAATGCGCCCGGCTGAATGTGATCCGGCATCTGCTCTCGTTGTTCGTCTATAAGGATCTAACGCCTGCGCCGCTGGAGCTGCCGAAGCTGGAAAAGTCGAAATATGTGCGCCCGCCCATCCAGGAACAAAACTTCATTCCGCTGGTATATCAGTAGCAAACCTTGAACTCCGGATTGCCTATTTCAGCAGAGCGACGAGACGCGCGAAGCCTTGCTCGCGGGCGTTCTTGTTGCCGGGGACTGTGTTTGTCGGGTCTTCACCCGCGCGCATGAAGCCGTGACCGGCGCCGTCGTAGGTGACGGGCTCATACTTCTTGCCGGCGGCCTTCATGGCTGAGATTGTGTCGGGGACTGTCGCGTCGATGCGGGCGTCGTTGCCTCCGTAGAAGGCGTAGACGGGCGCGGTAATCGTGGATACATCCGCCGGCGGAGGGCCGTAGAAGACGAAAGCGGCCGAGAGGTCTTTGCGGTGAGCGGCAAAGGCGAAAGACTTGCCGCCTCCCCAGCAGAAACCAACCGAATCGATTTTGCCGTTGGCGGCTGGAATGTGCCGCGCGTAATCGGCTGCGGCGTCCAGGTCAGCCATGACACCATCCGGATCGAGACCGGAGACGGCTTTGACGGCGTCATCCTGCGAGGGGAACGCGCTGGAGCCGCCGCCGCCGGGACCAAAGCCGGAGAGAAGGTCGGGAGCAACGACGATGAAGCCTTGCGCGGCCAGTTCGTCGGCCATCTCCTTGGCCCAATCGGTCAGGCCCATGATCTCGTGAATCAGGACGACGACCGGCGCCTTCTGCTTGACTTCGGGATAGACGACGAAGGCCTGAAGTGTGCGGCTGCCGTGCGTGAGAGCTACGTATTCGTGGTGGCGGGGCGAGGCTTCGAGGCGCGCCTTTGCCCAATCCTGCGCCTGGATCGGCGCAGCAAGGAAGGCTAGGAAGGCTACGCTGGCGATGAGATCGAAGACAAGGGGAAGCTTCTTCATCATGGCGAGATTTTACTCGAGCGGAAGATTCAGCCGCAAGGGTTTAGCGAGGATTCATACGTCGCCAAGCCGGGCCAGGCCTTGCCGCGCCAGATCTGCAATCGCCTTGGCGAGAGTTGCCGAGTCATTCAGAGACTCCGGCCTCTCGAGCCGGAGACCGAGCCTGGCGGCGAAGTTGCGGAAGAGAATGTCTACGTCGTAAAGAATCTCGACGTGATCGCAGAGAAAGCCGATGGGCTGAAGGAGGAGCGTCTTCACCCCCGCGGCGGCGATGGCTTCGAGGGTCGCTTCGACAGTAGGACCGATCCAAGTGCCCCCGCTTGCACCCTGGCTCTGAAAGGCGAAGTACCACTGCAAAATCCCCGGCACGCTGGCCGCGACCAGTGCCGCGGTGCGTTTGGCCTCTACGGCGTAAGGATCGGCGGGTTGGCTTTCAGAGGATTGAATCGTCCGGCAGGGAACGCTGTGCGCCGTAAAGAGAACAGGGACCGGTGCGCTGGTCTCCGCGCTGAGGCTTGTCCAGGCGGGGCGGAGGCGCTCGGCAAAGGCCTCAATCAGGAGCGGGTGCTGCGCCCAGGCTTCGATGAAGTCGATGCGCAGGTTGCCTGCCTCGGCCTCGACGGCGCGGCGATAGAGGCCCACGCTGGTGCGCGAATTCTGCGGTGCTAGACAAACGACGGCGGCCGACTCCACTCCGTCGGCGCGCATCTGGCGGACCACGCCGGCAATGTAGGGCTGCCAGTTTCTCATCGCGACATAGACAGGCACCGGCTGGTTTGAGGCGGCAAGTTCGGCTTCCACCAGGCGGCCCTGAGCTTGTGTGATTTCGGTCAGCGGGCTGTGGCCGATGAGCGCGTAGCGGCGCTGGATCTCCTCGATGACCTCTTGCGGAATCGGGCGGCCGCCGGTTACGTTGCTCAGGTATTCGGGGATTTGCCCAACGGTCTCAGGTGTGCCGTGGGCCAGCAGGAGGACGGCTTGTTTCCGGTTCAGCACGTCTGCTTGCAATGGAATCTCCTCTGGGTTCTGGGGTTTCCAGATTCATAGTGCCCAGAAGGATAGGTTATCAATGAATTACCTGCAAGGTGAGCCACTTGCAAAATACCCTGTGCGCTGTGATTTCTTGGCGGAGAGATTGAACGAAGATAGGTGGGATCGATCAAGTAGTGGTGGGGATCGCGGGCTTTAGAATTGGGTTACGACGCCTA
>JBEKOA010000093.1:0-17117 GCA_049522255.1 Occallatibacter sp. | reverse complement strand
AAGTCCCTCCACGCAAGCGCTGCACCCTCCGAGGACAACTTCTTGCCGAGAATCTACCCTCCAAACCCGCTCAGTCCAGCCAATCCCCGCAAAAATCAACCCCTGTGAGAAATGGCGGCTAGATATCCCACCTTAGGCGCAAAAACAAAGACGCGCCGAAGGTGGGGTACCCGGTTTCATCGATGCACTTAGATCCCGCGCCTTGTTTCTGGCGCGGGCGGGCCGAAGGCAGTTGGCCGCACCGCAGGTGGTTAGGCGTTTAACTGCTCCTGCAGCTTGTTGAGCGTGCGGTGCAGGTCTTTGTCGGTGCGGCGCTGGTCGTCGATCTTGGCGATCGAGTGCATCACGGTAGTGTGGTGCTTGTTGCCAAACTGGCGGCCGATCTCGGGCAAACTGGCTTCGGTCATCTGCTTGGCAAGATACATGGCGATCTGCCGAGGCACGACCACGTTGCGCGAGTTGTTCTTCTGCTTCAGATCGACGACCTTCATGCCAAACTGCTCGGCCACCGCGCGCTGAATGGCTTCGATGGTGATCTTGCGGACCTGCATATCGATGAACTGCTTGAGGCACTGTTGCGTGGAAACGAGCGTGATCTCCATGCGGTTGAGCTGGCACCATGCGATGAGACGCACCAAGGCGCCTTCCAGTTCGCGGACGTTGGTGCGGACATTCGAGGCGACGAAGAGCGCGACGTCGGTGGGCAATTGCACCTGCTCGCTCTCGGCCTTCTTTTGCAGGATAGCGACCTTGGTCTCGAGATCGGGCGGCTGAATGTCGGCAATCAGGCCCCATTCGAAGCGCGAACGCAGGCGGTCTTCGATCTCCGCCAGCTCCTTCGGCGGACGGTCAGAGGCGATCACGATCTGCTTCATGCTCTCGTGCAGCGCGTTGAAGGTGTGGAAGAACTCCTCCTGCGTGCGCTCTTTCTGCGCGATGAACTGAATATCGTCGATCAGCAGCACATCCACGGTGCGGAAGCGGTCGCGGAAGCTGGTCATGCGATCGTTGCGCAGCGAGGTGATCATCTCGTTGGTAAACTTCTCCGCCGACACGTAGCAGATGCTCGCCGTCGGCTGGCGGCGCTTCACCTCGTGACCGATGGCGTGCATCAGGTGGGTCTTGCCCATTCCGACTCCGCCATAGAGAAACAGTGGATTGTATGCGCGCGAAGGCCTCTCAGCCACTGCCAGCGAGGCGGCGCGGGCAAACTGATTGCCGTTGCCGATGACAAACGCGTCGAAGGTGTAGCGCTGGTTGAGTTGCGCCGCGGTCGACCAGTCGAAGCGAGCCTGCTCCGGTGTGCGCGCCGGCGGCGGAGGCGGCGCCGTTGGAGCATGCGCAGACACTGGGGCAAAGCCGCCATCCTTGCGCTGCGGCGGCACCGAGGGGTCGTCGTCCGCGGTGACAAAGCAGACGTCATCCAAATCCAGTGCGTGCTGTTCGATCGCTTCCTGGATCAGGTCGCCGTACCTGTCTCCGAGGTGTTGAAACTCCGTCGAAGGCACGCGGACGTAAAGCGTCCTGCTGGCCACATGGCTGTAGCGCGTGGGCTTGAACCAGGTCTCGAAAGACTGGCGGATCACTTTCATTTCCAGGGCCGCGAGAATCTGGAGCCAGGGGTTGAGAGCCGTTACCGGCGAAATCGCAAATGCCATCGTGCTCATCCTTACCTGCGCCGTCTGTTGACTGCGATCCGGTTCATCCGTCGTTTTTGGCAAAAGAGACCTCGGTGGCGAAAAGCACATGGCTTTTCGTCTGGTTGCTGCGTACCGACTGCCTGATTGCCTCTGGTCGGCCCCTGAAATTGACCTCGGGGCCCGGGATAAAAACCGGTTCCGTGAGACGCTGGGAAACTTTCTTGAACGGTCCCGATAGTAGCACATTTGCGAGTCGTTGTAATCCCCGATTCACAATCTTTTGGTCTGAGCGATTGAGTTGCACCATCAGTGGTGAAACTCGCCGGTAAGGTTACCAGAGTGTCTGCGGAAAGTGCCCTGAACACGCCCTGATTGTGGTCGTTCGCGCTCCAAATTGCCCTGGCGCAATTACCGGGTGAGTCCTCGTGGATCGATCCGAATTTGCCTCGCAATCGACTTCCCGCTGGATTCCTGGCTCAACTTACGTTACACTTAGAACTTGCCGTCAAGGCGCAGATTTTCATCAGGAAACAGGAGTGCATTTTCATGCCTAAGCGCACATTTCAACCCAACCGCCGCAAACGGGTGAAAACCCATGGTTTCCGTGCGCGCATGAAGACCAAGGCCGGTGCTGCCGTGTTGAGCCGCCGCCGCGCCATCGGTCGCAAGCGCGTGGCTGTCAGCGCCGGATTCCGCGACTAAGCACTTTTCAGAAATCCTGCTAGCCGAAACCATGACCTCAAGTTGGCGCGACCATCAGGGAGCGACAGCCCACGATGAGGCAATAAGGTTTACATCATTTCTGAAAAGAGCTTTCATCCTCGCCTGCCGTTCTCTTTGAGCCGGAATGCGCCGCACACTCTGGCCGCTCCGGACAAAGCCTCTCGCGGCATTGCCATGACAATCCCTTCACAGCCGGACCAGAGTTCGACGCGCAGAGCATCGCTGACCGGCGCGCGCCTCAGCAAGCACGCCGACTATCAACGTGCCTATGCGGCCAGCCGCAAGCGCCAATCCGCGTCGATGAGCTGGTTTCTAGCGCCGCAGCCCCCCATTGGCATCACCGGCAGCGCTTCGACCGGCCCTCGCGTGGGCCTTACCGCAGGCAAGGTGCTGGGCAAAGCGCATGAGCGCAACCGCATCAAACGGCGCATGAGAGAAGCTTTGCGCCGTCACCTGGACCTGCTGCCGCCAGGCTGCGACCTGATTCTGCATCCTCGCCGGACGGTGCTGACTCTGGAATTCACGAAACTTGAGGCGGAGATTGTGCGTATTCTTCAACAGGCCGCCACGGAGGCACGCCGCATGAAACAGAACTCCGTCCAGCTTGCCGCTCCAACGACGGCTGCCTCACCGCGGGTACCATGATCAGCGATCGATCCCAATCCGTGCAGCACGATGCGAGTCCGCTTAAGACAACGCCGGCCCCACCGCAGGTGCTGACACGCTTGCTGCTTGCGACGCTCGCCTTCTATCGCCACTGGGTCTCCCCGGCGATCCATTCGCTTCAGCCCGGCGGCTGCCGCTACCTGCCCACATGTTCCGAGTACGCTTCAGTAGCCATCGCCAATCACGGGCCATTGCGCGGCTCGGCGTTGGCCTTTTTGAGGCTCTTACGCTGCAATCCTTTTGTTCGCGGCGGTCTCGATCCCGTTCCGCTGGCCGCACATTCACATCCTGTGCACCACGAGCAATTACCATAGGAAGAGCGACGCTCAAAGATCACGTCTCCTAACGAATAGGAAGTATCCATTGGCAGAAATTCGCAATCCCAATCTTCAAGGCCCAAGTGGCGACAGCGGCGGCAGCGGTGGCGACATGCGCGGCATGATGATTGTCATGCTCCTGGTGCTCGTTGTCGTCTTCGGTTTCGATTACTTCAGAGCAAAGCAGCAGCCACCTCCGCCTCCGCCCGCCGCGCAAACCCAGAGCCAGCAGCCAAACCAGCCGCAGCCTATGACTCCCGCCGCGGCAGCCGCCCAGCCGGGAACGGCCTCCTCCGCACCGCTTCTTGCCGTCTCGCCCAGCGTCTCAGCCCAGGCAGAGACCCTGACCACAATTGAAAACGAGCAGTACAAGATCGTCTTCACCAACCGCGGCGCGCAAGTGAAGAGCTGGGTTCTCAAGAAATACTTCGATACCGCCGGCAAGCCTCTCGATATGGTGCAGCCGCAGGCCGCCCAGGAATTCGGCTACCCGCTTTCGCTCTTCACATACGAGCCGGCCCTCACCAACCAGATCAATCAGGCGCTCTATCAGGTCACAGCCTCGGGCGCGCAGCCCTCGATGACCGGACACGCCTATGTTCCCCAGACCGACGCGCTCACCTTCCACTATGCGATGGGCAGCCTGGATGTGGTGAAGACCTTCCGCTTTGACTCGAGCTACGTGATCACCGTCGAAGCCGAGGTCAAGCGCAACGGCGAGCCGGTGCGGGCGCTGGTCGAGTGGCCCGCCGGCCTGGGCGACATGGAGGAGTTCCTTCCCTCTTCCTCGACACGGTCCCCAGTGCGTACGTCGGCGTCGTCGCAATTCGCATGGTCGCTCGATGGCAAACAGAACTCGCTGGCCGTAGCCAAGGTGGTCAACAACGCTACCCTCGAGCAGCCCTACGCCTACGCGGCCATCACCGATCTTTATTTCGTTTCGGCCTTTTTACCCGACGCGCCCGATCGAACGACCCTGGTCACGCTGCATAACACCATCGATCTTCCGGGAAACTTGAGCGATCCCACCAGCGAGAAGAAGCCGGCTCACTTGCTTGGGCTGGCCATGGGCGACACCAGCGGAGTCACTCGCCTGCGTCTCTACGCCGGTCCCAAGGCAATGGATGTGCTGGCCTCCATCCACGCCATCGGCCCGGACGGCAAGCCCACCGGCCAATCACTTGAGCATCTGATCCAGTTTGGCTGGCTCACGGTCATCGCCAAGCCGCTTTACCTGGCCCTGCGTTATCTGGTGGAACATGGCGTCAACAACTGGGGCTGGTCCATCATCATCGTCACCGTCATCTTCAACCTGCTCATGCTACCCACGCGTTACATGATGTTGAAGTCCTCTTACAAGATGACGCGCATTCAGCCCAAGGTCGAGGCCATTAAAAATCGCTACAAGAACGTCAAAGCGACCGACCCCAAGCGGAATGAGATGAACACCGAGGTGATGGAACTATACAAAACCGAAGGTGTGAACATGTACGGCGGCTGCCTTCCCATGATTATCCAGATGCCGCTGTTCTTCGCCTACTTTCGCGTGCTGCAGAATACGGTCGAGTTGCGGCAGGCCCATTGGTTCTGGCTCACCGACCTTTCCGCGCCCGACCCGATCCACATTCTGCCCATCCTGATCATCATCAGCATGTTCCTCACCCAGTACATTACCCCCTCGCCGCAGATGGACAGGTCTCAGCAGCGGATGATGGCCTTCATGATGCCCGCCATCTTCGGTTTCATGTTGTGGAGCTATGCCTCGGGGTTGGCTCTTTACTGGGGCACGGGCAACATCATCAATCTGGCCATCCAACTCGGCATCAATCAAACCGGCATGGGCAAGGAAATGCACGCCATCGCAGCCAGACGCGCCGTCAAGAAGGGCGGCGGCGACCCCAAAACAATCCAGGCTCGGCGATAGAAGTCGCGTTGTTCGTCAGTAGGAAACCCCGTTCAAGCCCGGCTTGAGCGGGGCTTCTCTTTTTAGCTGGACACGAACGACCCTCAACCATTCGGTCTGACTTCTTGAATGAGTCTGGTTGTGCCTTCAATTCCCGGACAAAACAGCGCTCGTCTGTCCTCATTTGATTCAATCCTGTACCTTTTCCGGTCAGCTCTCACTCATTTCCCCAGACGCGCGATGAAACAAAAGAGGGCGAATTCGAGAGCCTTCGATAGGTTTGGCCTCGTGGCCTGCGGCCGTTCACGTGTTTCTGCCGCATCGAGAGACGTGCAGAGACGGGAATCGGACAGGCTTCGGAAAGACTGTGCGGACAGGGGGGAACAGGGTGATCCGGCAGGCGATATCGTGCGACATCTGCGGTTCTGAGAAGAAGCAGACCAACCACTGGTTCGTGGCTTACGACCAGGGAGGGGAGTTGCGGGTGAGCGGGTGGAGCTCGCGCAATCGCCTGCGCCCTGGATCGAAACATCTCTGCGGTCAAACCTGCCTGCACAAACTGCTGGACGACTTTATGGCCAAGGCCGTGAAGTCGCGAGCCCCGCAGGCGGCGGACGATGCCCAGGACGAGATCGAACAGACCATGCGCGCCGACACGAGCCTGACCTCAGCCGCGGCCTGCGCCGAGATCGAATCGTCGGCGCGCCTGATCGCCAGGCCAAAGCCTGTTGCGCCGCCCAAGCCAATTGAAGCGCCTGTGCCTGCCGCGCCTGCGCGGCCTCCGCTGCGAGGGCCTATGGAACTGATCGTCGTGCCGGCGAGGCCCCGCGGCGAGGAGCCTTTGCCCCTCAGCGTCGAGCCGCCACGCTATGCCTCGCGCAACTGGCACGCCGAGGCCTGGGAACGGGAGCGCGAACGCGAAATGCGCGCAGGGGAACGCCATCCAGGTATGGCCCGCCGGCGATTCAGTTAACAGGCTTTCATTCCCTGGCGCCAGAATGTGTGAGACTGTTATCCCTGAGGACTCCGAGAGCCACACGCCCGCGGCCGCTCGATGCAATGCCAGCATTGATGGCTCTTACAAGCTTCGGGTTTGCAAATCAGGGCTTGGTATCGACCAGACGGACGACAAAATCCGGATAGTTATCCTTGATCGAGTCGGCGAATTTGGCCCTCATTTCTTTTCTGCCGGCTTCAGGCCAGTGGTTCAAGTCGCTCATCGCCGCGTCGAATTGCCGGCAGAAGACGTGCTGCAAGGCTCTGGAAAGAAGGGCGCTGACAGTTTCCTCGTTATTGGGATCCTCGGCTCCAGTTGTCTTTAACGCTTTGATGCTTTCGGGAGTGAGCGTGGCGACCCAATCGCGGTAATCTTCATTTTTATCGCTGAATATTCGCGAACAGAACTGCGGCGTCGCATCCACGAGCTTGCCTTCACCGACGCGAGAGACCTTTTCGGCGAATGGCTGCGCTGCCATCGATGTATATCCATAAGGCCCAGGCAGACGCTGCCAGATCACCATCCTTCCCTGACTATCCTTTTCAAAATCCACCGCCCCCGGCGCATCGATGTCGACGAGTGTGTGGGCCTTCGGGAATAAGGAGATGACATTGTAGGCTTCGCAGCAGTGCTGGCCTCCGCCGGTGTCAGTCTGAAAGACAACCTCTGGCTTGCCGTCGCCGTCGAAGTCCTGGCCGGTGAGGTCCTCATTGAAAATCACGCTATATCCGGTTGTGCGGTAGACAACCCTCCCGGCGCTGTTATAGATGGCCGCGGTGCATCGAACGCTGTCGTCCCCTTGGCTGTTACGCGCCGGACCAAGCGATATTTCGTATCCGTCCCAAAGATTCTTCTTGAAAGACTGGCTGGTCACCGCGAGATTGCCTGCTTTATCCCATACCTCACCGCAGAAAAACTTCTGTTTGTGGCTGTCGGCATCATCCTGCGCGCGGAGAGCAGGCATGAGACATAACACACCCATGAACGCGAAGAAGACGGGTTTCATGCGAGAAGGATAGATCCTCTCATGAAGCAGGTGCGGGACGCGAAAATTGGCGAAGTCTCTGCGGTGGTTTTGGTTCATCTCTCGCATTCATTTCAACTGTGACTCATTGCGCTCCCGCGGCAATGGCTCATCTTCGTCCACCCCATCCAGGCGCTAATCAGCATCGAGCAGCGCGAGCAATCCCGCCTCATCCAGCACCGAAACCTTGAGCTCCCGCGCCTTGTCGAGCTTCGAGCCGGCCTCCTCGCCCGCCACTACATAGCTGGTTTTCTTGCTGACCGATCCGGCCGTCTTGCCGCCCGCTGCTTCAATCTTCGCCTTGGCCTCGTCGCGCGTGAGATTGGGCAGCGTGCCGGTGAGCACAAAGGTCAACCCCGCCAACTGAGCTGAACGATGCCGCCGCTCGGCTGTCATGTTGACTCCGGCGTCTGCGAGGCGTCTCACGAGATCGCGGTTCTCTGCATCTGCGAAAAACTCAAGGATCGCTTGAGAGATGCGCGGGCCTACTTCCTCCACTTTTTCCAGATCGCCGGCGCTGGCGTTCATCAGGTCTTCGATACTCCCAAACTCCTCTGCCAGCAGCACGGCGGTGCGTTCGCCCACAAAGCGAATACCGAGGCCCATCAGCACTCGCGCCAGCCCGGCCCGCTTCGAGCGGTCGATCTCTTCGATCAGCGATGCCGCCGACTTATCTGCAAAGCGTTCCAGCGCAGCCAGGTCTTCCTTTGTCAAGTTGTAGAGGTCGGCCACGCTCCTGACCAGCTTCCGGTCGAGCAACTGCTGCACTACTGCTTCGCCCAGGCCGTCGATGTTCATCACGTTGCGCGAGGCGAAGTGGAGCAGGCTCTCGCGCAGCTTGGCCGGGCAGTCGGCATTCACGCAGCGATAGTCCACTTCACCTTCAGCGCGAACAACAGCGCTCTGGCATTCGGGACACACGGATGGAAAGACAAACGGCTGCTCCCCGCGTGGATGTTCGGCGTCTTCGATAACCTCGACGACCTTGGGGATCACGTCGCCGCCGCGCTCGACCTTGACCCAGTCACCCAGCTTGAGGCCCAGCCGCTCAATGAAGTCGGCGTTGTGCAGCGTGGCGCGGCTTACTGTGGTGCCGCCGATGAAGATCGGGGTAAGCTCCGCCACCGGCGTCAGCTTGCCGGTGCGGCCCACCTGAACGGTGATGGCGTTGACCTGCGTAATGCCCGAACGGGCTGTGAACTTGTAGGCGATGGCCCAGCGCGGCGCGCGGCCTGTATAACCCAGCCTCTGTTGTGTCGCGTGAGAATCGACCTTAAGAACAACCCCGTCGATCTCATAGCCCAGAGTTGCGCGCGCGGCTTCGGTTGCGTCGATGAAGGCAATCATTTCCTCGACTGTCGCGACCAGTTTGCGCTGCGGATTGACGCGGAAGCCAAGGGCCGCCAGCGCATCGAGAGTCGCTCGCTGCCCACGAGGCCAGTAGTCACCCTCAACCAGCAAAAAGTAAGCGTAAAGGTCCAGCCGGCGATTGGCGACGATGCTGGGCTCCAGCGTGCGCAGCGTTCCGGCGGCGGCGTTGCGAGGATTGACGGCAGGCGCCAGTCCCTGCTGCTCGCGCTCTTCATTCAATCGCATGAACGCGGCCTCGGGCATCACCGCCTCGCCGCGAACCTCGAAGGCTTGCGGGAGATCAGCCCTTTTGAGCCTCTCCGCCGAGATGCTAAGCGGCACACTGCGGATGGTGCGGATATTCGAGGTGACATCTTCGCCAGTCTGCCCGTCGCCGCGGGTCACTCCTGCGATCAGCCTTGAGCCTCCGCTGTCCGCAGGACCGTAGCGCAGGGTCACACTGAGGCCGTCCATCTTGTACTCGGCCATATACTCGACCGGTAAAGACCCCGCCAACTCGCGCACACGGGCATCCCAGGCGGCCAGCTCCTCGGGCGAATAGGCGTTGTCCAGCGAGAGCATGGGCCGCGAGTGCGCGACCTTCTTGAATCCCTCAGCCGGCTTGCCGCCCACGCGTTGTGTAGGCGAGTCGGGCGTCAGCAACTCAGGGTGCGCAGCCTCGATCGCCTTCAGCTCGTTCATCAGCGCGTCGTACGCGGCGTCCGTGATCTCCGGCGCGTCGAGGACATAATACAAGTGCTCGTGACGGCGCAGCTCGGCCCGCAGTTGCTCGGCGCGCTGGGCCGCAGGTGAGTCAGGGTTGCTTCGTTCGCCCATGGGGAGAATTATAGGAGGCCCAAGAGCGATGTGGTGCAAGGTAGTATGGTTGGCAGAGCGCGATGGAACCCATCACACACTTTCTGACCGGAGCCTGCATCGGCCGCGCGGGGTTGAACCGCAAGACGGCCTACGCCACGCTCGTTGCCGTGCTCACCGCCGAGGCCGCCGACATCGACGTGCTCTGGGGGCTTGGCGGACCTGTAGAGGAGCTGAAGCACCATCGCGGCGTTACGCATACGTTCATCGCCGTGCCGGTGGTTGCGGCCGCGACAGTGGGCGTGGTGTGGATACTGGATCGTTGGCTGACGGCGCGGCGTCTTCACAGAGCCGGTCTTCTCAACCAAAACGCAAAGGCGCCCCCGGCGCCGCGGCAACCGGTGCACTGGGGCTGGCTCTATACAACGGCTTTGATCTCCGCGCTGAGCCACCTGCTGCTCGACTGGACGAACAACTACGGCCTGCGTCCCTTTTACCCCTTCAACCCGCGCTGGTATGAGGGTAGCTTTGTCTACATTGTCGAGCCGGTCTTGTGGATGTTGCTCGGCTCGGCCCTGGTGATTCCGGCGCTGCTGGGGCTGGTAGGCGGTGAGATTGGCGCACGGCGGCCGGCCTTTCGCGGCAAGGGATGGGCGATCTTTGCCCTCACTGGGATGGTTCTGCTGTGGGGCTGGCGCTTGGCCGAGCAGGGACGGGCGCGAATGCTCGTCGACAACGCACAGGTTGCCGCCGCTCCCGTGAAGCGCATGGCATTGGAGCCTTATCCCATCAACCCCTTCCGCTGGCACGCGATTCTGGAGACGGATGGGTTTTTCCAGGCCGCCGAGATCAACACGCTCAGTGGCGAAATCTCAAGCGATCCATCGCAGGACGTGCTCTTCAAGCCGGCTACAACCACGGCCATTGAAGCTGCAAAGCGCACGCTGCTGGGGCAGGTCTATCTGGACTGGGGCGCATGGGCCGTGGTGCGCGATTTGGGTCCCGAGCCCATTCCCGGCAATGTAAAGGGCCTCGATCCGCCCCGTTTGCCTCCGAGCCGCCAGTGGACGACCGTCGAGTTCAGCGATTTGCGCTTTGGCTACCCCATCTTTGGTTGGGGCCTCCATGCACCCGGGCCTTCAAACAGGCCTGCCTTGAGCGGCTGGGTCTACATCGTGGATGGCCGCGACGATGCCGGCGAGGCGATGAATGGCCGGGTGCAGCGATAAGGGCAGCTCTGCCCAAATTAAAAAAAGTGTTGATCCCGTCAAACGATTTCGGTTGACCCCACAGCGCCTGACCCGCAGAATGAGATATGCGCCATTGCGCGGCCTGACTGTCTTCTTCCCCTTGGGAGCCGTCGGAACTCCGAAGTTTGAGGTGTCCATGCCTGCTTATCTGCTGCTCGTCGTTGCCATACTGACCCGCCTGATGCCGCACCCTGGGTGGTTGAACTTCACTGCGGTGGGCGGCGCTCTGCTTTACTTTGGCGCGCGGCGGCCATGGCGGGAGATGCTGGTTCCCTTGGCGGCGCTCATGGCTACCGACTACTTCCTCACCGTCTACAGCTACCACTACGCCTTCCGCTGGCAGGGTTATGTTGCCTCCTGGTCCTGGTACCTGATGGCCATGGCGCTGGGCATGATTCTGCTGCACGCCAAGACGAGTTTCGTGCGTGTGGCGGCGGGCGCGCTGCTCGGGCCGACCTCGTTTTGGGTGCTCTCAGACTATGCGGTCTGGGCCAGTCCAGGGTCGATGTATCCGCATACGCTGGCGGGGCTGGGTGCATGTTTCGCCGCCGCGGTGCCTTTCTACCGCAACGATCTCCTGTCGACGTCCATCGTCTGCGGGCTGGCCTTCGGAGTCCCCGTGCTGGTGCGGCGGATGAGCGCGGCGCGAGCACAGGCGGTGATAGCAGATAAATAGGCTCTTACACGACTCCATAATGGATTGACGTTTCACAGCCTTTCGCAAGAGACAAATGCGATAGGGTTGAACGCGCACAAGGCTCACCTTTGGCCGCAATGCGTTTTGCTGATCCTTATGCTTTTAGCTTGCGGCGAAGTAATCCCGCGAAGCCTGCCAAACCGCTGCCCAACAACAAGAAGCTGCTCGGCTCCGGCGTTGCTGTAACGGGAAGGCTTCCCCCGGTGACGGTTAAGGTAGCTTCTTGATCTGGACCCAATAGAACGGAATCGTACGTTCCATAGGTAGTGAAACTGCCTGGATCGAAATAGAAATAATACACCCCATTACTCATGCCGTAGGTAATCGCTTGATAGCCAGCAAAATCTGGAATGAATGAGATAGTGTCGCACATGTTACAGGTCAGATCGCCGCCTGGCGTGAAATAGGCGTCGTCAGTAATCGGACTCGCGACGGTGAGTGTGAATGTTGCCCCGTCAAAATCGGTGGGTCCCATATCAGAACTGCCGGAGAACGAATATGTCGTATCAGCTCGCGCAGTTCCAATCGCCAGGACAGCCACAGAAAGCAGCAGAAAAAACCGTCTCATCGTATCTCCTTCTTGACTCGTTGCAAACGGGGCGAATGTTCCGCTACCACTCTTGCTGGCAGATCTCCGTGAGGAAAAACATTTTCATTTCAAAGAGTCTCACGCCGGAAATCCCGAATTGCCGCTGTTTTTCATGCACGTATATAGCCATACTGCGCGTTGCATAAGCATTCTCCGGGAGCGAGGGTTCAGCGCTCCACGATTGGGGAAAAGCGAATCCTGCCTTGCTCCGCAAATGTCGCGGTCGATCCTGTTAACCCATGAGTATGCAAAGCTTTGCGCTCGACAAGGGAAAGGTATTACACATTCTATTGATCACACCTGACATGAAAATCCTCCTCGTAGGGCAGCGTTCCAGCCACCGGCGTGTCCGCTATGACCAAAGATGCCTCAGAAAGCCGATGTCGGGCGATACGGAATTCATGTCTCCCTGGGCCGCGACCGATTGTGTATGGGATCCGAATGGCGGGGCACTCGATACTGTGAGCGAGACCCTCCGCCAGGCTCCGGGCAATCAGATCTGGGCCCACCTAAAAAGAACTGCCTGCCGCTCGGCGAGTTCATCAAAATTCAGCGAAAAATGCCGATAACGACTATTGGAAGGGATTCTCCCTATGCAAGGCCTCATGGCGGACGCTTGCTTCGGCGCTACTGCGGAACCGGCGGACGGCCTTCGCTATGTTGCAAGGCAGCCGATCCTCGACAAACGAAGCCGGTTGCACGGTTACGAGCTACTCTTCCGCATGGGGCCCGAAGCGGCCTTTCGCGGCGATGGCGATCACGCCACCCGGTGCATGATCGACAACGGAGTCATGTTCGGGCTGGAAAAATTCACGGGCAGTTTGCCGGCCTTTGTCAATTGCACCATGGAGTCCCTGACCAAGCAATTGGTCCAGGTGCTTCCGCCCGGCACCACCATACTGGAAGTGCTCGAAGACCTGGAGCCGACGCCTGCCCTGATTGACGCCTGCCGAGAATTGAAGTCCCTGGGCTATCGCATCGCGTTGGACGACTTTGTATGGAGGCCTGAACTGGAGCCGCTCGTCAAGCTGGCTGACTACATCAAAGTTGACTTCATGAAAAGCGATGCGGCCGAGCGCAAGGCCCTTTTGAAGCGGCTGCATGGCGCCCCAATCTGCCTGCTCGCAGAGAAGATCGAAACACAGGCGGATTTCAAGCAGGCCTGCAAGGAAGGCTTCACGCTCTTTCAGGGCTACTACTTTTGCCGGCCCGAGCTGATGAAGAATCGGATGGTTCCGGCCAACTACCTTTCGCAGATTCAGCTACTGAAGATGCTGCGTGAGGAAACGCTCAATCTCGCCTCGCTGGGCGAGTTGGTCAAGCGCGAGCCGTCGCTGACTCACCGCCTGCTGCGCGTGGTCAATTCGCCCATCTATGCCCTTCGCCAGGAGGTGAACTCGATCGAGCTGGCGCTGGTGATCGTGGGAGAAGAGACCTTTCGCCGCATCGCCACGGTGGCCATCGCCAGCGAGCTCAACGCCGGCCAGACGGCTGAGATCCTGCGCCTGGCCTTTGTGCGCGCCCGGTTCTGCGAACTGGCCGCCGGATGCTGCGGGCTGGTGCCCTCCGAGCAGTTCCTGCTTGGCATGTTAAGCATGTTTCCGGCGATGCTGCGCGTGAAGATGGAAGAGCTGGTCCCATCCCTGCCGCTGCGCGAAGAGATTCGTCTGGCGCTGACAGGAGTTCCCAACCCTGAGAGAAGCCTGCTTCGCTGGCTTGAGAGTCACGAGCAAGGAGACTGGAGCGGCTGCGATCAGGTATTCAAATGCAACTGCTTCGACCCCAAGAAGGTGCAGCAGTACTACTTCGATGCCATCTTCTGGGCCGAGGCCGCGATCAGCACTGCGGACCTGTAGGGGTGTGAAAGCGACACTGGGACGGGGCGGCGGCTTTTGGCGTGTGGTGCTTGACTCTCGTGTCCCAAAAACCGGGTAGTGGCGCGATCTCCGGTTAGTCGGTTGTACAAAAAGAGTGCTACGTCCTGGAACTCGCCGCGTGGATCTTCTTACGTGACTAATGCTGCGACTGAATGCCGCCGGGGAAGGTCGTTTGAGAGTCAAGTTCGGCGCGGACGACCGGCTCAACTCGCTTAGTTTCAATCGGTTTTAGGTGCGCTGCTTCGCGCTGCGCCTGCTGACAGGGAACCTCTTCGATCTGGTTGTCCCACTCTAAATTAACCATCTCTGCGAAGAGCCGAACGCAGTATTGACCGCCGTCCATGACATTGATCACGAGCGGCTTTTTGCTGGGCCCGGTAGGGCCCGCGTCGGTGAAAGAGTGTTCTCCGGGACCGAGATGGAAGGTTACGAAGCGCCCGGCGCGGACGCGTGCGAGACGCTGCGGGCCGTCAAGAACCCATCCGCCTTGCAAGCCGCCAAAGGGTTGTTCGCTCTTCGGAAGGAAAACGGCAGCCTCGCTCTTCGCTGAAATGCTTCGACTGTAGAAGGTGACGGTGCCTGTTTGGGCAAGGCAGCAGGAGGCGGAGAAGGCTGCGGTGAGAGCAAAGAGGAGGAAGGTATTCATGACTGTAAGAACCAAAGTACATCACGGGGAGAGATCATTTCAACGCATACCTCCTGAACACGCACGCCGCTGTGTCGGCACGGGTAAAGAACGGCGGACCCAGAATTGACACTGAGGCCCCCTCCATAGTTCGGCCATGGCTATAAAAGGCTGCCCGTCATTCCGGTTCAGTCGATTTCCATCTTTCCCGCCCGTTTCTTCCGCATCCACCACCAGGCGAAACCAATCACCGCCAGACCACCCACGATGGCCAGCGCGGCCAGCCCGTGGTGCGCCACGAGATCTGCCGCTCCGGGCCCCAATTTGATCACCAGCGCGGAAAGCACCAGCCAGCGCAACATTCGGCCGCAGAAGACAGAGAGCATGAACGGCGCGACCCGCATCTCGAAGACGCCGGCGGCAAAGACGCAGGCCTTCCAGGGCGTCGGCGGCGGCAGCATCGACGGAATCATCATGGCCAGAAACTCCTGGCGCTCGAAGCGGGCGCGCATGCGTTCGTAGCGCTCGCGGTTGACGCGCTTGAGCAGGAAGAGTTCGCCGCCTGCGCGGCCCAGCCCGTAGGGCAGCAGGCCTCCCGCCGCCGAGCCCGCGGCCGCCAGCAGGCAATAGAGCCAGAAGTGGCCTTTGTCATTCCAAACGTAGACGGCCAGCAGCGCGTCCATGGGAATGGGAATGGTGGACGAGTCGAGCAGGGCGGCCGCGCCCACGCCCCAAACGCCAAACTTGGCCAGAAACAAGGCCACGAGCTTCCATTTAGCCGTCAAACCAGCAAAAAACCGCTTCAAGCAGGGTCCCCTTCCACCCGCGAATCCGTCTACTATTCAGCAACCATTGTACGAGCCGGGGCGATGGGCAGGGTTTTACTCAAAATGAGAGAATAGATAGGAAGAGAGCGGCAGGGCGCATTTGTGCGCCCAGAGAGGCTGCGCAGGAACGAATGCCCACCGACCAGGCGCCAACCAAGGTGAACGAGCCCAAAGGGCCGACGGATACAACGACCGATCCTGACGTTCAGGTCTCGGCTGCGCCGGTTCCGAACCATATCCCGGAGCCCGTCTCCCCCGTGGTTCGTGGTTCGCGCTGGGTAGACTACGACACCCACGAACTGCTTCAGATGATCAGCGAGCTCGAGGACGAGCGGCGCTGGGCGAGGCTGCGCGAGGGCGTCTGGATCGCTATCCTCATCCATCTTGTCGTGCTCTCCGCGCTCACCTGGATTCCGAAATATATTTTCAAAGTCCCGATGGTTGTCGATTCGACCCAGGCGATCAATCAGCACAAGGACTTCACTTATCTCGATTCGCCGTGGCAGTCGCCGCCCAAGGCCGCCGTCAAGCCCATTCCATTGCAGCATCCCTTGATCGACAAACAAACCATGGAAGCAATGAAACGGGTCGCGCCGCCGGAGCCAAAGCCCGAGCCGGCGCCGCAAGCTGCCGCACCGGCCCCCGCGCCAACGCCGCCTCCGCCTCCCAGCCAGCAGGCGCAGATTGAGTCGCCGCGTCCGGCCGCCGTTCCTGCCCGGCCTAACTTCGCCATGGGCTCGCAAAACCCGGCCGATCAGCTCCGCGACGCTATGCGCGGCGCTTCGCGCAACCCTGGCATGGGCGCGGGCAATCTGCCCTCCGGCGGCGGGCTTTCGCTGCACCCCGGTGCTGGAACAGGCGGTATCGAGGTCCTCTCCGACACGCAGGGCGTGGACTTCAACAGCTGGCTGCAACATTGGCACCGGGAAACGGAACGGACCTGGGATCCGCTGATCCCCGACGAAGTCAACCCTCCGATTCTCAAGTCGGGCATGGTGGCGATTCGCTTCAAGGTGTTGCCCAATGGCCGCCTGATGGACGGCAGCCTGGTGCTGGAGGGCCGCTCCGGCGATGTGGCCCTGGACCGCGCGGCATGGGGCGCGCTCACCGGCTCGAATTACCCGCCGCTGCCGAGAGATTTCCATGGCCCATATTTGGAATTGCGCGCATATTTTCTCTATAACATGGAACCACAGCGGTAACTGGTATTTCAATCTCGGTTTCCCAAGAGTTAGCCATTCTGCGTTGAGCCATTCGCGACAGACGATGGCCCTCCACTCGTGCCTCCGACTTGAAGCGACAATCAAATGACATCTCAATGACACGCTCTCCGCGGCACAAAAGCTATTGTCGTTTGCGGCGGGCTCCATTTTCGTCCGATGCCGAGGCCGGTTCCGCAGTGGGACCGCGAAAAGGGAGTCACTAACTTGGAGGAGAAAAACACATGCAGAACATTGAATTGTTAACTAAGTGTGAATCCGATGCGTCCGTGTCTCGCCGCAGCTGCGGGCTGGATTCGCGCAAGGTTCTTATTGCCGCAACGTTCCTGGCTGCTGCTCCCGGAATCTGCCTTGCGCAGTGGTTTGGCACGAGCGATGCATTTCTGCCCAGTCCTGTTGTATCTGTCTCCACCATTCCCATGAATGGAGACGTGAATCCCTATGGCGTTGCCTTTGTTCCGAATGACTTTCAAGTCGGGTCAGGACCTTTGAAGCATGGGAATATCCTGGTCTCGAATTTCAACGACAGTGCGAACATCCAGGGCACCGGAACGACGATCGTGAGCATCTCCACGAGCGGTTCACAGACTCTCTTC
>JBEKOA010000092.1:0-17190 GCA_049522255.1 Occallatibacter sp. | reverse complement strand
ATGACCATGCGAGTCTCGTATCGCCCGGCTTGACACAACTCCGCGGCAACCCTGAAACTGCGTTCAGGTACCTGTGGAGCGCAAAGGGGCCATGAGGCCATCTTCGCGCAGGGAGAGGCGGGTTCGAGATCAAGTGGGCGGACCAATGGCAGGACGGCTAACCCTCGCGCTGAAATCGACGATGGAGAGCGTGACCGAGGTAGAGGCGGCCGCCGATAAACTGGCCGCGGAGGCGGGCCTGGATGAGGATGCGCGTTTCCACGTGTC
Organism: Occallatibacter sp.; assembly: GCA_049522255.1. Taxonomy (GTDB): domain Bacteria; phylum Acidobacteriota; class Terriglobia; order Terriglobales; family Acidobacteriaceae; genus Telmatobacter. The sequence goes on along the minus strand of JBEKOA010000092.1, from coordinate 16,923 downwards.
CATGGCGGCGCGTGAGGCAGCGGTAAACGCGGTTCTGCACGGCAACGAATACGACCCTGCCAAGCATGTTACCGCCAGCTTTGAAAACACTGGATCGGCGCTGGTGATTACCATCGCTGACCAAGGCAAGGGCCTGGATCCGGAGACCCTTCCCGACCCTCTGGCTCCGGAAAACCTCTTGCGCGGCACGGGGCGCGGCATCTTCATTATCCGATCGTTCATGGATGAGGTACACTTTCGACAATTGCATCCCGGAACCGAGCTGACGCTGGTGAAACATCTGGCGCCCGCTGCCAAGAAAACCTAGTGGACTCGCACATCGGCCGGCAACAAATGGAAACCATTGTTTTCGCGCCGGAGCTCAAGGAAGGCTGGGGATATCCCACCCCTAACGTACTATAATTGCAATACCAACGAGGAGGAATACAGTGGCGCTGACAATTGCTACCCGTGAAGTAGACGGCGTAATCGTTCTGGACCTTAGCGGGCGAATCACATTGGGCGAAGGCAGTGTGCAGTTGCGCGATGCCATTCGCGGCCTGATCAGCAAGGGATCAAAAAGCATCCTGCTGAACATGGGAGACGTCAACTACATCGATAGCTCAGGGTTGGGCGAGCTGGTGAGCGCCTTTACCACAGCCAAGAATCAGCAGGCCGACGTCAAGCTGCTGAATCTGACCAAAAAAGTTCACGACCTGCTGCAGTTGACCAAGCTCTACACCGTCTTCGACATCAAGGACGACGAGGCCAGCGCCATCGCTTCCTTTAAATAGTCATAGCCGGAGCAGCGCACCAGCAACAACCCATCGAAAAAGGCCATCCCGCACGCGGAGTGGCCTTTTCTGTTCTTGCCCTGAAGCCCTCTGATGCAGCAAGCCCCGGTTGCGACCGGGGCTTTTGGGAGACTTGCGCAATGGGTTGAAACTGGTTCATGCCAGTGCGGAAGCTGCTTCGGCCATGTTGACCGCCGAGGTCGGGACCTGTACCGCCATTGGGACCGGGGTCTGGGTCGTGGCCGACACCTGAGTGTGGATATGAGGGCCCCGTGTGAGCCGGTGAACAAAGTGGTAGGGCGGCCAGGGGCCAGAAAGCTGCATCTGGTACTGGCGCATCGCCGCGCAAGTGGTCGAGAATTTGCTCAGGTAGCGCTCCACATGCTTGCGGTCGATCAGGTGCGCGATGTCCAGCATCATCTTGCCGCTGTCGGTTAGACGGCAACTGACCTCTTCATCGAGAGGCAAAAAGAGGCGGTGCATCTGGAAGCTGACGGCGCGGGCGCGTGTCTGGCGCTCGCGCTGGCGGCCGGCGCTCTCGCGCAAACTGGTGAAGTAATTCTTACCTTGTCCCTCTGCAGGCTGGTGCTTGTCGAGGACAGGCCCGGAGCAGTCGTCCACGCAGACCTTCAAGTGCATCTCGGTCTTGCCGCGCAGCTTGTCGATATTGCCCTGAAACTGGCGCTGATTGGAGCGGATGGACTTGCGCAGGCTCTCATCGTCATTGAATACGGTTCCAAACCTGAAAGGCAGCACCGTGGAATGCTGGAAGCAGTCAGCGATCACCCTGGCGTGGTCCACGCCGGATTTCTGGTTGAGAGCTTCCTGGGGGTTGTGTTCGCTGACAATGACCGCAAGGTCGCTGGCTGGGTAAACAAAAACCTGGTTTCCACTCACTCCGAGAACTGCTTCCAGCGGAATAGGTTTGCGATGACGGGCCAATTCAGGAAATGCTAGTCTTTCACCGATGCAGTAGGCATACCATGCCATAAAGAGACACTCCGTCTGCGTGCGCCGGAAAGCGCCACTCGTTGGTGAAGCACTGTGAACTTGGGAACGACTGCAAAGCGGTCATAGGGCCAGGTTGAATCGAGCTTACCCGGATGAGCTACCGCAAATATTAGCCCTCTCTAAATACGACTGGCAACATCGAACCGTACAGCCAATGAAAAAGGTTGCAGACTTTTTGGAATCTCTGTTCGTATTAGTGAAACACTAATTGACTGCGTGAATGCTCGCTCTTTTCGGAACTAAATGGTCCAATTTAGGCGGCGATTTGAGTGCTGGGAAACGTTAGGGCAGGATATGAATGAAGTGGAGTAATAGGACCACATTGGCGAGAATGGAGAGTGCTAGCAAGCCCAAAGTCACCAGCACAAAGATGTTCGACTTGCGACCGGCAACCTTCAGCTCCTCCACTCGATTGCCTACGGCCTTCAGCTCGGTGAGCAACTCCTGCTGCGCCAGTGCGTTGCTGGCTATCTCCTCTTCCACTGTCTGTAGCCGGCCCTCGATCCGGTCGAGGGAGGCATTCTGCTCCAACACCTGGGCGCGGAGACCCCGATGCTCCCCTTGAAGTTCCGCCATACCGTGTTCGATGGGCTCCAGATCGACCGGAGGCGCGGGCGGCGCCGCCGGCTGAGGGGGGTTCAGCAGATTGGAGACCGCCGAGCCAACATTGCCATCAAGCAGCGGCAGGAGCCGAAGCAGATGCGGAAGAACCGTGCGCAATGCACCGGCGGCCCGCTGGAGGCCAGTGGCTGGCTGACCGGCGTCCGATAAACTGGCCAGCGCTTGCCGCCGCTGCGCAATAGATGAGTCGTTCATAGCTTTCCTTCCTCACCACTATATAGGGATCGCCCAAGGCCGAGCGCAGCGGCCGGTCTGGCAGAGCGCAGCGGCAGGTCTGGCCGAGCTGAAGCAGCCCATCCACGCGATGGCCAGCATGCCTGCGCACAGACCTGCACAGGCCCCTTCGGGTATTCTCATCCACAGGAGAAGCACGTGAATCGAGTTCTTGCCCGTCCGCTGCGCAGCCTGCAACGCAACATTCTGGCCGGCATCATCACCATTGGACCGCTGTTCGTTACTTATCTGATCTTCAGCTTCCTGCTGGGCGCGCTGGCCAAGGCCGGTTTGCCGGTTGTTCAGCTATTTGCGGCGATCTTTCCCCAGGGTTGGCTCGGCCACCCGTGGCTTCAATCGGTTCTGGCCATTGTGCTGACCCTGGTGGTGCTCTGGGTGGTGGGCCGGGTCACCAGCCTGGTGATTGGCCGCCAGGCCTTTGAACTCTTCGAGGCCTTGCTGGAGCGGCTGCCTTTTGTCGCCAAGATTTATACGTCGGTGCGCCAACTGCTGGACAGTATGATGGCCAAGAAGGAATCCAGCCAGCGCGTAGTGCTGGTCGACTTTCCCATCGCCGGGCAAAAGTCCATCGGCTTTCTGACGCGAACCATGACCGACTCGACGACCGGCGAATTGCTTGCCGCAGTTCTGTTGCCCAACGCCATCAATCCGACCTCGGCCTTTTTGCAGATTCTGCCCATTCAAAAAGTTACCGACACCGACCTGACAATGGAGCAGGCAATGAGCATGATCATGACCGGCGGAGCCGTGGGACCGGAAAGTATCCGGTTCTCTCAGGCGACGCTGGCAGCGGTGAAGGATGGCCTTGTGTCTGCGAAAGCTATTACGCCGCCTGCGCCCTCGGCTTGACCTTGGCGAAGGATTTGTTTTTTGCGGCGAGCGGGATGTCGCGCTTTTTTTTGCTGGTTCAACTGGCTGGTTCATCCACAACCAGGGCCTCTTCGGCCTGCTCGCTCTCTGCGGCCACCTTGCGCAGGCTGACGTGTTCGAGGCGGGCCCAGACCAAGCCCACGGGAATAATACCCAGGAATGTGACCGCCAGCAACGTGGCTGCACAAGCAGTGGCCGGCTCGGCCGCCACACCGAAGAAGCCCGACATGGCTGCGGCCACCAGGCCAATCTGCGAGAACCAGCCGATCACAGGCAGTTGAAATCCGCTGGCAGCCATGCTTGAGGCCATCAGCAGCATGCACTTGGCCAGCGTCAATTGAGCCAGTTGTGGACTGGCGACAAAAGCCGTGGTGATCTCAAGATAGGCCAGCGAAATCAGCACCCACATGCCCAGCGAAAGAGAGGCGGCAAAACCAAAATCGGAGAAGGAGCGCAGCGTGTCCAAGCCGGTACGAAAGGTGCGAATCTTCTCGCCGACTGCGCGCCCAAAGCCTTTGGAGAGAAGACCGAAGACTCCTTCGAGAAACGAGGCCACCACTCCGCCAGCCAGGCGCACGACAACCAAAAACACTGCGCCCGCGACCGTGGTAGCCAGCGCCCCATAGCAAACCTTCTTAATGATTTCAGGATGAGGCAGGGCGCCCGCGGGAGCAAGCAGGATGACGGAGCAGAAGATAAGAGCCATCGACCCGGCGTCAAAGAGCCGCTCAACGATATAAACGGCAACCTGGTTACTGAACGGTAGTCCGGTCTTCTTCGAGACCAGAAAAGGACGCAACGGATCAGCGACCCGGCCGATCAGCGCGACTGCCGTGAAGCCGATGACCTGCGTTCCCAGCAGTGAGAGCAGGCCCACCTTCTTGTTGTGGCGCAGCAGCAGCGCCCAGCGCACGGAACGAAAGATATAGCCGACATAGATGCAGGCAAAGGCTATGCCTATCTTGCGCCAATCGGCCAACTCCAACTGCGCGCAAAAGACGCCAAAGTCGAAGTGAATCCTGTCGCGTCCCCAAATGACCAGCGCCATCAGCAACGCCAGCACCACCAAACCCAGGATCAGCTGATTTTTTTTCAAAACTTCTCCGTTCCAGTCGCACAATCTTCAAGGTCTAGTTTCTCACCTGGAACTGGGAGAGGAACCCTGGCGAGTTCCCTTTTCATCGGAGGTTGATGCAACTGCCTGCCGGGCCTGAAGGGTCGTATGTCGGGCTTGCGCCTCGCGTGCCAACACCCGGCGGTTGAACTCGTGGATCACGCGCGCCACGTAGGCCTGCGTCTCGCGGTAGGGCGGAATGCCGTGATACTTCGCCACAGCCTCCGGGCCTGCGTTATAGGCCGCCAGCGCCAACGCCAGATTGTCGTGATAGTAGGTAAGGAGCGCATCGAGATAGGTCGAGCCACCGCGAAGGTTCTCGTCCGGCTTGAAGCTGTCCTCAACGCCAAGGTCCTTGGCTGTACCGGGCATCAGTTGCATCAGTCCGCGCGCACCGGCACGGCTGACTGCCCGCGAATTGCCTCCACTCTCGGCCTTGACCAGGCTGGCCAGCAGGTCTACGTCCAGGTTGTGTTCGTGGCCGGCCTTGGTGAGCATCTCGCCTAGGTCCGCCGGAGAGAGCTTTGGTTCTACAGTGCTATTGGGCGTATTCTCTTTGGGCGAAACCGCGGGAGTCGTCGCTTTCAAAGTGGGAGGCATAGGCGGATCGGGAACCGTCTCGACGCTGGCAATATCTTCCGGAAGGCGCTCGATGTAGCTGTCTTCACCTGGGCTCAGATAGAGCCGGACCTGGCTCTCTACCTGTGCGTGGTGATGGCAGTCGATCTGAAATCCATTGCGCAGGGTCACGCGCTCGGCTGCATGCGCCGTTGACGCCAGAGCCACGAGTGTCACCACAGCGATAAGAAGACTTCCGCGCATTCCAAATCCAACTTGCAAAAGCAATCCCTGATCGTTAATGCTTCCGGTCACACTTTAGCAGAATTGCGCCTTGCCAGTACGCGTTCAAGCACAACGGCCACGCCATCTTCGTCGTTGGGCGGTGCCTGTTTCCAGCCGCGCATTTTGGCCATGATCCGCAACTCCTTGGCAGCATTGCCCATCATCACCGCTTGACCTGCCCACTCCAGCATCGTCACGTCGTTCCAATTGTCTCCGATGGCCATCGTCTCTTTGCGGTCCACGCCCAGCCGGGCAGCCAGCCGTTCGAGCGCCCAGCCCTTCGATACTCCCGGCGGCAGCAGGTCCAGGATCGAGAGATCGCGCCCCGGATACTCGGTCCGGACACATTCGCAGCAGCCGGCCCATTCGCTGGCCTTGACCGCCTCTTCAGCCTTGCGCATCTGGCTCAGACCGCCTGTCGCCATGCCTTGAATGGGATCCAGGCCATCGATCAACGCGTCTTCCAATGGTCTGATCACCTCGATGGCGTGGCGGTTGGCTTCAATCCAGAGGTTGATTCGTCCGTTCGCCTGTTCGAAGTCTTCCAGCACCAATTCGCCACGCCCTGGGCGGTCAAAGGTAAAGACGACTGAGCCGAAGGGCCGGAGGAGCCCACAAAGCCCGCGCGCCACCCGAGATTCCATCTGACAGCGATCAATGGCATCGCCGCCCAGGGTACGAACCACTGCTCCATTAGACGAGATCAGAGGCATATCCGCTCGCAGGCCCAGTCCCTCGAGCAGTGGCGTCGTGTAAGCGATACGGCGGCCGGTGGCGACGGCGACCGTGATGCCCGCCTGCTGCGCGGCCTTGAGCGCCCGCACCGTGCGTGGAGTCAACCCCTTCGCAGAGGTCGGCAGCAAGGTGCCATCCATATCGATTGCCACCAGCCGGACCTGAGGGTGCATATGAATAGTGTATCGGGCACGTGTGGTGCGGCCAGCTACCTGCTGCTGAGTTCGCATTCGATGTGCCGACTCCGGTAAGCTCTGAAATATGGAACGGATTTGCAGCAATTGCCGTGCGGTGCTGGGCGAAGAGATGATGGCGGACTGGTGCCCCGCTTGCGGCGGAGCGCTGGTTGAGCGGGCGACTCTCCCTATCGAAAATCATCCAACGTTGGCCCCACCGCCGGTGGTGGACCATCGCGGCATCGTGCTACCCCGGCGTCACCCGCTGGGCGGGATCATCACGCCGCAGTGAAGGTACGTGCGCAATTGTCGAGTGGCGAAGTCAGGGATTTGTATCGAGGCCGACGGCTTCGGCCAGCCGAGCCTGGCGCTCATCGAAGGTCCAGAATCTCTCGGCATTCAGCTCCAGGGCACATGCGACGTGAAGCGAGTCCAGCGTGCGGACGCCGAGGGTCGGACCGTAACGCCTCGCCAGATCGATGCTGGTCTCCCAGGTTCTTTCGGGAAGGTTGATGGGAACCCAGATCCCTTGGCGAGAATCCTGTTGGAAGTTGCTCCAGTCACGCTGTCCTTCCGTAGGCGATAGCTTTCCACGAAAAATATATTGATGGATCGCGTGAGCCACCTCTGCGCGGTTGAGCTGCGTAATCCAAACTGAAGGCAGCAATGCCATCCGTCGAACGGCTTCCGCTGAATGCGCATCCTGTATGTAGCTGGAGACCAAGAAACTTGAGTCCGCGTAGATCGTCACCAGCGGCTATTCCTTTCCTCAATCAGAATGTCTACGGCAGGGATTACGCGGTCGCCGTAGTTTTGTTTGAGGCGAGCGGCGAAGTCCGGCCACTCGACAGGTTGAAGTTTCGGCGATTCGGGAACAATTCTGGCCACGACGCGGTTGCGCTTGCGCAGTTCGACGACCTCACCGGCTTCAAGCCAGGTCAACAGTTGGCGAGTATCGCGGAGTTGGCGGAGATTTACACTCGGCATAAGATCAATGTGCCACAAAATGTGCCACATTGTCAAGGGTCACATTGTCAAGGGTGTAGATGGGACTTGATCCCTACATTGCAGCCGCCAGATTCTTGTCGCCAGCCTCGTCGAACAAAGCCGGCTTGAGACTCCCTTTCAAATAAAGTGGATGCGATGGGGTGCCATCCTTGCAAAGCTTCAGCATGTGTAACGGATGCCCTGCGCGTATCAGCAATTCGGCCACATTTCGTCCCCGCTGGCGGAGGTTATTGTGTGGCTTTCCAAAGGCCAGCACAATCAGTCCGGCCTGCGCTGCCATCTTGAGCAGCCACTCGTCGTTTCGTGGTCCGACCGGGTCAGCCACTTGCATCAACCGCTTCTGGTTTGTCGCGCGATAGGCAAAGGTATTGCCCACCCAGAGAGTGCCATATCCCCAGGCCCTCGCGTATCGCTGACACTTCGCCACTGAGGGGTCGTCGACAAACGGGTCGGCTGTGCTGGGATTCATCATGACAAACATGACGGAGCCAAGTGAATCGTCCCAGACACGGCGCAAAGCGTAGCGATACTCGCCGTCTTTCCCGCCAAACTTGGCCCAGCTTATGACGTCTTCAGATAACGCAAGCCTGACCTTTCCACCCGGATCGTGCATTTCCTCTCCCAAACCTCCCGACGGCCGACGCATAATGTGCCAATTGATTTTGCCACCATCACGCCGATTACTCGTACCGCAGCGCCTCGGCGGGCAGGATGCTGGCGGCGGCTGACGAGGGGTAAAGCGTGGCCAGCAGCGAGATGCCTATGGAGACCAGGGCCACAATCAAGCCATCGAGCGGACGCGGCGCAAAGGGCAGCGTGTCGATCGAGTACACCTCGGCCGAGAGATGGATGAAGTGATAATGCCCGCCGGCCCAGGCGGCAAGATAGCCGAACGCCAACCCCAGCACAGTCCCGATGATACTGATCAGCAGGCCTTGCATCAGGAAGATGCGGCGCACCTGCGCCGGTTCGACCCCGTAGCTCATCATCACCGCGATGTCGCGGGTCTTCTCCATCACCATCATGGTGAGGGCGATGAGGATGTTGAGAGCGGCGACGATCACGATGAGCGCAATGACGATGAAGGTGACCACCTGTTCGAGCTTGAGGGCGCGAAAGAGTTCGCGGTTCACCTCCATCCAATTGGTGGTCATGAATCCCTTGCCCGCGGCCTCTTCGATTGCCTTGCCGATCTCGGGGGCGCGGTACATGTCGTCAACCTTGAAGCTGATGACCGAGAGCAGGTCAGGCTCGCTGAAAAGGCTCTGTGCGTCGCTCAGGCGCATGAACGCCATGGCCGCGTCGTACTGATAAAAGCCCGATTGGAAGATCGCGGCTACGCGGAAACGCTGGTACTTGGGCGCGAGGCCGAGCGGCGTCAGTTCGCCCTGAGGGCTGGTGACGAGCACGCTGTCGCCCACCTGCGCTCCGATGGTCTCCGCAAGGTCTTTACCGAGAACAAGCGGCGGGTAAGGCGCGTCGATGGAGCCCTGGCCGGGAAACAACTGCGCGTCGCGGCTTGGCGCCTGGGGATCAAGGTCCTTAGCCGAACCCGATGTGATGGTGTCGAGCAGGCTGCTCACCGTGCGTTCCTGGGCAGGCAGGATGCCCTTGATAAGAGCAAAGCCGGCGCGAGGACCGCGCGAAACCAGCACCTGGCCGTAGATTCCCGGCGCGGCCGCGGTGACGTGGGGAACGCGGCGAAGGCGTTCGAGCAGAGGCTGCCAGTCGCGGATGCCGTCGGCCTGAACGCGCATCAGGTCCACGTGTGCCGAAGCGCCCAGCAGACGGTCTTGCAGGTCGCGCCTCATGCCGTTGGTGATGGCCAGCGCGATGATCAGCGCTGCTACTCCGGCGGCCACTCCAGCGACGGAGATCGCGGTGACCACGCCCACCACGGCTTGCCGCCGCTTGGCCTTGAGGTACCGCGCCGCCACATAAAGCTCGAATCGCATTGCGCCTGCTCTTCCTGATTCTTGCCCTTGAAAGCTATTTTCCCTGGATTGCAAGGACTGTTTTTGCAACTCCGACGTTATCGTGCCGATCGTAGACGCGGACGGCGATCAGGTGTTCGCGCGTCTTTGCGTCCAAAGAAGCAGCAACGAGCGCTTCGTAGTGCTCGCGCTTCGAATCCGAGAGTCCGCCTACCGGCTCGATATACTGCCATGGCCCGGCATCGAGCGAATACTCGGCCCGAATGACAGGCGAGAAAGAATCTTCAGCGTCGAAGCTAAGGTGGAATCGCTGCATACAGGGCAGGCGTTTGCAATCGGCATCTTCAAGAGACGCCTTAAGATCGGAGACGACGGGCGGAGTGGTATCGACCTCGAAGCGCTCACTCACCTTTTCCCCGGTAAGGGCTTCGGCCGGGGTATGCGAGGGCGCGTCGGAGGCAATGACCTTGATCAGATAGCCCCCGTCGGGAATCAGCGCAGCATCAAAACTGTAAGCTTTGTCAGTGATGTCAGCCTTGAGCAGCCGCCAAACGCTCTCGCCATCGCCCCGCAGGTAAAGCGAATAGGTCAAATCGTCTCCGTTGTCGTCGTGCGCCGCCCAGCGAACGGTGACCGCCGTACGGTCCTTGATCGCCTGCAACGGCGCGGCAGAGCCGTTGTCGAAGCTCATTCCGGCATTCTGGTTCGACGAAGGAAAGGTGATGTTGACCACCGGCGGCTGGCCGCCCGGCTGGTTCTGGGCCAGGGTCTGTGGATTGACGCGCGCGCCTGGTACCACCACCAGATCGTCCACCACGGGAGCGGCATCGACAGGCAGGTAGTTGACGCCTACCGAGCCGAGTGAGCCCTTCGCCTGGAGCACGGCCTTCCATTGCAGGTAGCGGCCGGCGGGCGAGGCCACAGCGCCGTCCTTGAGCGGTTGCCACTCTGACCAGCCGCGCACTGGCTGCTCGACATTACCGGTTCGGGTGAGCAGTTCATAGCCTGTCGAACCGGGCTCGACCTCGATGCGGCCAAAGCGGGCAAGCGCCCCGGTGTCCAGCACATCGCTCGCGAATTCATGTTTTTCGGTGCGTCCAAGCTCAACAAGCTTGCCGGTGTTGCCTGTTCCGATGAGGATTCCGCCCATCCCTTCCGCGTCGTGCGGCAGGGCCATGCTCAAGCCCTGCTGCGAATCGAGGTGGGCAATGTCTTCGTAGCTGCCATCGTCGGCGATCTTGAAGACGCGGCCGCGGTTGCCGGTCAGCGCCAGCAGGCCATCGGCTTGCGCGGCCAACGCGTAGACGATCTCGTCTTTGCCTGCCCAGAGCTTGCGCGGAGCCTGGCCTTCAGTGAGCGCATAGATCTCGCTGCCTTCGGGAATTGAGGCGCTTGTGTTGGCCGCCTGCATCGAACCGGGCTGGACAATCGTGATGCTCACCGACCCGATTCCCTGCACGGGCAACGGCGGCAGCGGGTTGCGGCTCTTGTCGCCAACGCTGGCAGCATAAATGGTCCCGTTCGCGCCCATAGCAAGCGAGGTGATCTCGCGGCGGGGTGCCTCAAAGAGCACGTACCCCTTGCCCGCGGGACTGATGCGATAGACCAGGCCGGAGCCGTCAGAGCCAGCGATCAGGTTACCCTTCGCGTCCCAGGCAAGAGAACGAATATGGGCCTCGTCGCTCTTGAAGAAAAGCTCCGGCCTCGCTCCGGGCTTGGCAACATCGACGCGGTAGACCGCTCCCGGTCCGCCGGTGGCTATGTACAGCCGCCCAGCCGCGTCGAAGGTCAGATCCCAGATGTAGTGCGACTTGGCTTCCGGCCTGTCTGTTCCCTTCCCTGCATCCGCAGACTTCTTGCCGTCGCCGATCGATCCATCGTCCAGTTTGGCCCGGTCAAAAACAACCGTCGCGCTGGCCTCATCCAGCATGGCCGTAGCGTCGGGATTCAGCCGATAGACCTTGCCGCTCGGCAGGGTAGCCGCATAGAGAGCGCCGTCCGGGCCCAGGCGCACCACCTGCACGGCCAGGTCTTTGGTCTCGAAGAGCGTAAAAGGCTTGTCGCCTTGCCTCCCTCCCGTGCGCAGCACAGTCGCAGGCGAGGCGGTTCCCAAGTAGGCCGTTCCGGCCTTGTCCACAGCGACCGACCAGACATAGGTCGAGGGCGTGGTGAGCAGCTCGGTCAGGCCTGGTCCCATACTCAGATGGCCGTCGCTCGTCAGCTCGACGCCCTGCGGTGTGCCCTTTTCGAACTCCTCCAACCGCGACTGGGTCCAGAGGTGGGTGCCTTGCGCTGAGGCGGTTAGACAACCGGTGGCCATTGCAACCGCAGCCAGCGCGGCGAGACAAAAGGCAAAATGGAGGCGGAATTTGGTAGGAAGAAGAAACATCTTGGGGTTGAGTTTACTAAAGTTGGCTTGAGAGCAGCACATTACCGGTGGGGGTGACGAGCGGGGGCGGCTTGCCTTGAAGCGGTAATAGTAAAGCTCAGGGGAAAAGATCGGGTCCGTGGTCTCCCACCCTTGCGACAAAAACAAGAACATCGCAAGGATAGGGAACCATTCGAATCAATCATCACTCAGTGCCGGAAGTGGCGAATGCCGGTGAAGACCATGGCCACGCCTAACTTGTCGGCGGCGGCGATTACGTCCTGATCTCTTACCGATCCTCCCGGTTGAATGACGGCGGTGGCTCCGGCCTGGGCTACGGCTTCAAGCCCGTCTGGAAAGGGGAAGAAGGCGTCGGAAGCGGCGACGCAGCCCTGAAGCGGCAGCACGGCCTTCATCGCGCCGAAGCGCGCGGCATCCACGCGGCTCATCTGGCCGGCGCCGACTCCAAGGGTCTGGCCGTCGCGGGCATAGACGATGGCGTTTGACTTGACATGCTTACAAACCCGCCAGGCGAAGAGCAGGCTGCGCAACTCCTCGGCGGTCGGCGGCCGCTGGGTGACGGCCTTGAGTTCGCCTGCGGCGATATGGCCATTATCAGCATCCTGCAACAACAAGCCGCCCGACACGTGCTTGACCACGGGCTTCGCCGGCGCCGCGTGTACCTCGACCAGGCGCAGATTCTTTTTGGCGGCGAAGCGCTCGCGTGCCTCGGCGCTGAAGCCCGGAGCGGCGATGGCCTCGACAAACAGCTTTGCGATCTCCTCGGCGGATTCGGCATCCACTTCGCGATTGATGCCGATCACCCCGCCGTAGGCCGAGACTGGATCGCAGGCGAGAGCTTTTTTGTAGGCTTCGAGCAGGTTCGCTCCGGTGGCCGCGCCGCAGGGGTTGGTGTGCTTGACGATGATGACCGCAGGTTCGTCGAACTCCTGCGCCAGTTCCCAGCACGCGTCGAGATCGACGAGATTGTTGAAGCTCAGTTCCTTGCCCTGAAGCTGCCGAGCCCCGGCGATGCCAAGTCCCGAGCCGTCCGCATAAAGTGCAGCACGCTGGTGCGGATTCTCGCCGTAACGCAACGATTGGGCAAGCGGGTAGTTGATGCGCAGAGTCGCGGGCAAGCTGGCTGCATCCAACCCGGCCGGAGCTGAAGGCGCGGGAGCCTCGGCGATCTTGTCCAGCGTGTTGGCGATGGCAGTATCGTAAGCTGCCGTCAGTGCGAAGGCCTGCTTCGCCAGCCGCCAGCGGGTTGCGCGGCCCAGTGCACCGCCTCCGGCCGTCAGTTCCTTGATCAATGCGGGATAGTCGTCCGAGCGAGTGACGATAGCCACGTCTTCGAAGTTCTTGGCCGCCGAGCGCACCATCGAAGGGCCGCCGATGTCGATGTTCTCGATCAGATGGCCAAAGGCAACGCCAGGGACCGAAGCGGTCTTCTCAAAGACGTAGAGATTCACCACCACCATGTCGATGGGCTCGATGCCGTGCGCGGCGACCGCAGCCTCATGCTCGGCGTTGCCGCGAATATAAAGCAGGCCGCCGTGAACCTTGGGGTGCAGGGTCTTGACGCGGCCATCGAGCATCTCAGGAAAGCCGGTCAGCTCGCTGATGTCCTTGACGGTGAGTCCGGCCTCACGCAACGCCCGCGCCGTACCACCAGTTGAAACAAGATCTACACCAAAACCGGCCAACGCCCGGGCAAACTCCACCAGGCCGGTCTTGTCGGTCACACTCAGCAACGCCCGCCGAATCCGCTTCTCTGAACTCAATGCTTCACTCCTTATTGGCAGGCTTCGCCTTCGGCGCTATCTCTTGCTACGCGTCATGGGCGAAGTCCAAACACCAGAGTACATCGTAGGGCGCGGATGCGGGCCAAAACCCCCGGGTGGATAAGTGGTTGTTGACGCCCGACGAATGAGCTTCAGCCTGCGAGGTTGCTGGAAATGCGATAAAGTTGAACTATGGGAACATCCCCACCCGCATCCGAACCACAATTCCTGTCTCCGGAGGCTGAAGCCACTCCGCCGCCGGAGCCTGTACGCAAGCCGAGGCCCTCGTGGTCCTACGCGCCGGCCACCTACGTGCTGTTGGGCATCAATTGCCTGGTTTTTCTGGCGATGACGGTGCGGGGGGTGAAACCGATGGGCCCTACCACCGACCAACTGATGTTCTTTGGGGCAGACAACGCCGGTGCGGTGCTGATTGGCGGCGAGTGGTGGCGCATTGTAACCGCAATGTTTGTGCATGTGGGCATCCTGCACCTGGCGACCAATATGTGGTGCTTGTGGAACCTGGGACTGCTGGCCGAGCCACTGATGGGTTCAGCGGGTGTGGTGGCTGTTTACATCCTCACCGGCGCCGCCGGCAATCTGCTTTCTACCTGCGTTAATTGGTCTTGGTACAACAAGGACTGGGTAAGATACCACGCCGAATGGCTGAGCCACCACGCGGGGCCGACATTGGACCCGACCATTGTATTTCCTGTGGGTGCGGGCGCTTCGGGAGCAGTTTTTGGCATTGCCGGGGCGCTGATTGTTCTGCTCAAATCTCACCGGCTGCCGGTGCCTCCGCTGGAATTGCATAAGCTACGCAGGTCGGTGATCTATTTTGCAGCTATCAATCTGGCGCTTGGCCTATCGATCAGCCTTGGCACCCGGTATTTAGGGTCCGGGCTGCAGATCGACAATATGGCCCACCTGGGCGGGGTCACGTGCGGCTTGCTCTTTGCGGTTCCGATGGTGCCCCGCATCGGCTCGCCGCGCGATCTATTTCTCTTCCGTCGGCGTGTGGCCACCGCGATGGTGGTGGGGATACTTGTGCTCTTTGGAGTTTTTATCTCCAAACTGGCGGGATAAGGCAGGCCAACGGATTCAGCATCCGCTGAAGCAACTCCAGCGAAAGAACTGTCCGATGAATATAGAGTCGGAGTCCCCGTGAATCATGGATGAGGACTCCGACAGTTAGGTGAGCCGCAATGCTTCGGCAATACTGCTAAGCGGCCACAGCGACGGGCTTCATCGCATGTTCCACCGCAACCGCAACCGCGACCGATGCGCCGACCATTGGATTGTTTCCCATACCGATCAGGCCCATCATCTCCACATGCGCGGGCACTGAGGACGAGCCGGCAAATTGCGCATCCGAGTGCATCCGGCCCATGGTGTCGGTCATGCCATAAGAGGCTGGACCCGCTCCCATGTTATCGGGATGAAGCGTTCTGCCCGTGCCTCCACCGGAAGCGACAGAGAAGAACTTCTTCCCCGCAAGCAGCCGTTCCTTTTTATAAATCGCCATCACCGGATGCTGAAAGCGTGTGGGGTTGGTCGAATTGCCGGTAATGGCGACATCGACACGCTCCAGTTGCATGATCGCAACACCTTCACGCACATCGTCGGCGCCGTAGCAGCGAACGGCGGCGCGCTCACCGGTAGAGTATGCCTTCTCACGGACAACGTTCAGCTTACCAGTCGCGTAATCAAACTCGGTTTGAACATAGGTGAATCCGTTCACACGCGAGATGATCAGAGCGGCGTCTTTGCCCAGACCGTTGAGAATGACGCGCAATGGAGTCTTGCGCGCATTGTTGGCGGAGCGGGCGAGGCCGATCGCACCTTCCGCAGCGGCAAATGATTCGTGTCCCGCGCAAAATGCGAAGCAGCCTGTCTCTTCGCGCAGCAGCATCGCGGCCAGATTGCCGTGGCCGATACCGACCTTGCGATCGTCAGCAACCGAGCCCGGAATGCAAAAGGCCTGCAAGCCGGTACCCAGTGTCTCGGCAATCTCCGCGGCAACGGTCTGCTCTTTCTTGATCGCAACGGCAGCGCCAATCAAATAGGCCCAGCCTGCATTTTCAAACGCGATGTTTTGAATCGACTTCACAATCTTGCGGACATCGACATTTTTATCCAGGCAGATCTTCTCAGCTTTTTCCAGCGACTCGATGCCTGCAGCAGCAAGATAGGAGTCGATCTGCGCAATCCGTCTTTCGTATCCTTCAAACAAAGCCATGATCTTCTCCTTATTCCTTGCGGGGGTTGATGGTTTTCACGGCGTCGGCAAAACGGCCATAGGTCCCGGTTGCCTTGGCCAGGGCGGTCTGTGCATCCACACCCTTGGCAATCGAATCCATCATGGGTCCAAGCCGTACGAACTTATAGCCGATGATCTCGTTGTCCGCGTCCAGAGCCAGTTCCGTAACGTAGCCCTCGGCCAACTGAAGATAGCGCGCGCCTTTTTCGCTGGTGCCGTACATGGTTCCCGTCACGCTGCACAAGCCTTTGCCCAGGTCCTCAAGGCCGGCGCCGATCGGCAGCCCGTCTTCTGAAAACGCCGTCTGCGTGCGGCCGTAGACGATCTGCAAAAACAACTCGCGCATTGCCACGTTGATCGCGTCGCAAACCAGATCGGTATTCAAGGCCTCAAGAATGGTTTTGCCGGGAAGAATCTCAGCGGCCATCGCGGCAGAATGAGTCATGCCGGTGCAACCGATCGTCTCGACCAGCGCTTCCTCGATGATGCCTTTCTTTACGTTCAACGTCAGCTTGCAGGCTCCCTGTTGTGGAGCGCACCAGCCGACGCCGTGAGTCAAACCTGAAATGTCGCTGACTTCCTTGGCCTTGGTCCAGCGGCCTTCTTGTGGGATAGGCGCCGGGCCGTGATTCGGACCCTTGGCGACTATGCACATCTGTTCAATTTCGTGTGTATGCATCTGGAGTTGCGCTCCTTCGTTCGGTTGGGTTAACAACAAGCTTTTCATCAGGTTCCATGTCGCGTGAAGCGGCCAACTCTTGCCTGGCCACGCCTCGACACAAAAATCGCTCGGTGAATCAACCCGATTATAGAGCCCAAGAATTTTATGGGATGTGACCGCCGTCGCAAGAGATTGGCGGTGCCATTTTGGTGTTTTCTGAGGCTGGTCCTGATGCCAGGTCTCAAGTCAATTTACAAATAACACCGTCATCCTGAGCAACCGGAGCGCGGCGCAGGGAGTCGAAAGCCTGCACTGAGCGAAGTCGAAGTGGACCTGCGGTTCGAAGATCCCAACCCCCGAAACACCTATTCGACAGATACAACGAGCTCCGAGAGCCAATTATTTCTAAATAGGGGTATTTACTTGACGCCACCAGATACAACAGATTGTGGTTTGACCAATGTTGCAAATGGGACGGGGCCTACCTGCACTGCTTGTTGAGCCAACCGATAGAAAAGTTGGCCGCGTGAT